>CALCVH010000104.1 GCA_937907585.1 uncultured Bacillota bacterium
ACGCTTTCGCATTTAGGCTTATAGTATCCCTAACCTACGCTTAAACCTAATCTCACGATTTTGGCTTCAAGGTCTCGGTACTAGATGAGGTGCTAACTCTTTCTAGGTCGGAATCCCACCGACTATGTTGAATGAACCGAACTGGCGCACTCTCAATTTATTATTATTTTTACCATAGTAATGGTAAATAAGCATATCGTATATAATTATAACTCTTTTTTTTAAATAAAGAAGCACAATTTAGTGCTTCTTTATCAACATATAGATATAAATTATTTTGTTTTATAAGCTATTATTGTTTCAAAAGATTGAACTGTTATATTTCCCAATTCTTCATCGCCATGAAGTCCTAGTGTATCAAGATATAATGTATATCCTGTTAAATCAAATGATGCTTCTTTATTTATTCCATTAGCGTGAATAATTATATAATCTAGATTGTTTTCTGTATCAGTCAAATGATAGCTGATAGCTTTATAGTTATCACTGATATTTACTTCTAGATTTTCAGTTCCTTCTATTAGTTGTAATCCATCTAAATGTTGTTTTAGATATATTAATTTCTTGTAGTTTTCAAATACGTCTTTATTAGTTATTTTAAATGAATAATTTAATTCATTAATTTGATATGATGCGTTATATGAATTTGAATTGCCTTGTTTTGTTCTAAGCATTTCTTCTCCTGAAAGGATGAACGCAGTGCCCTCTGATGTGAGAACTATTGAATTCGCAAGCATCGCCATCATCTTCTTTTGTTCAGCGTCTTTTATGCCTGCCGCATCAAATCTATCAGATAATGTATAGTTATCATGACAAGTCGCATAGTTAACAGTCTTAAGTGGTCCACCTAGTACAGTTTTACCATTAACTGTTAATCCTTTAATACCTCCAAGTAAACTATCATAATTTGTTGAAATAGCTGATTTTGTATTTGAAATCCATGATAATTCAGATTTTGAAGATAATCCGCCCTTTACAAGTTCATCTCTTAATTTATCATTAAACGCTCCAAAGCCATCGAAATTGATTTCATTAGCTTGAACAGCTTGAAGAGATGTTTTTAATCCAGATGTTCCGCCAGTCCAAGGTTCACCATATATAACAACATTTGGATTAACCTTTTCACATTCATCTACTAATTTAGACATAGTTTCTAGATCATGAAGACCCATTAGATCAAATCTGAATCCACCAAGTTTATATTCATCTAGCCAGAAAGTAGTTGAATCAATCATGAATTTTCTAAACATTAATTTATCAGAAGCAGTTTCATTTCCACACCCTGATCCATTATATAATGCGCCATTAGCGTTATATCTATAATAATATCCAGGCATTAATACATCAAAGTTAGAATTAATTGCGCCATTAACGTGGTTGTATACAACATCCATTATGATATTGATTCCTGCTTCATTATAAGCTTTAACTACTTCTTTAAATTCTTTTATTCTTTGGTATCCATCATATGGATTAGAAGAATAACATCCTTCTAGAACGTTGTAGTTAAGAGGGTTATATCCCCAGTTAAATGATACATTGACTTCATCATTTGCTTGATCGAATATTGGTAACAATTGAACTGCGTTTACACCTAATTCTTTAATGTGGTCAAATCCAGTTTTAACAGTTACATCTTTATTTGTATATGTTGTATTCTCTTCAATTAAACCTAAATATTTCTTTTTATTTTCTTCACTCCCACCCCATGTAGATGAACTAGTTAAATCAGCTACATGTAGTTCATAGACAGTTAATGCAGTTCTTGAAATTTCGAGTGGAGATACATCACTCCATCCCTCAGGATCAGTTTTACTAAAATCAACTATCATTCCTCTTAAACCATTTACTCCTGTTGATTTAGCGTATGGGTCAACTATTTCTTGTCCTAATGGATTAGATGAATTAAATACTGTATATGTATAATATTTTCCTTCTAAATCTTCGTTTATTGTAACTTCAAATACTCCCTTTTCTCCTTTAGTCATTTCAACTGTATTATATTTAGTATCGCTTCCTAAAGTGCTTGATACAGCTACTGGTGTACCATTTTCATATATATTTAATACAATCTTATTTGATATTGGACTCCACACTTTAAATGTAGTGCTTTCGCTAGTATAGATTGCGCCTAGTTCGCCATCATAATAGTATTCTTCATCAAATTCACTATCAAATAATGTATTTAATGCGATACTTTTAGAGATTGTTTGTTTACTATCAGTAAATGTAACAGTTGCGGAATATGTGTTATCAAAACTAAATACTTCTGAATCTTTAAATGTATATTCATAAGTTTTTAAATTATTGATATCAGCGCTATCCATTAATGTTCCATTTTTATATATTTCAAATTTGTTAATTGGATTTGTGGTAGTCACACTAACTGTAGTTCTATTTTTAAAAGCTAGTTTAGAGATATCATCTAAAATCTTTTTATCACTAGTCGCATAGATATTTGCGTCACCTTGGAATAAATATACATGGAATATCTTATTTTCATCTTGTTTGAATGTGGTGAAATCTAAGAATCTATCCGCATCAGTATCTTTTGCATCCCATGTAGATCCTGGATTTTTCGCAATAATTAATCCAAGAGTGCCACTAGAATTTAAATTAAATGTGCTTAAAGGATAATACGCTATAACGCCAAAATCATCCTGGTAATTAAAGTTATATTTAGCGCCATCAGCGTTAGCGGCCCAAAGCCATAATGACCAAGGTTTATAGTTATCATCTCTTCTACTATAGTGTATCATTACTGAATCTTCATCTAAATAATCAGTAACCGCTGGCAATGTTACTACTTCTTTACTAGTTGTAGAACTTTCTAATGTTGTCTGTTCTTGTGTAGCAGTAGTTGTGTTACTACATGATACCAACAAAAACACAGAACATAATAATAAAATAATTATTGATATTTTTTTCATATTTTGCCTACCTAAAAATCGCAATTGAATATGATGGTAATGTAACTTCATTAGTCTCTTCGTTATATTCAACTTTATCATATGAATCTACACATAAATATTCAAATAATGAATCATATCCAAGCGTTTGTTTTTGTAATTTTAATGTTTTTGTTTCACTAGGGTGAAGATTTAAAACAACAGTAATTTTTGAACCATTATATTCTTTAGTAAATACTATTGTTGAAGTGCCCATTGAGAAATAATAGTTTTGAATTTGAGCTTCTGATCTTGCGAGTTCTGGATTAGTATTTCTTATATAGTTACAATATCTATAATATCTAAGAATACTTTCAGAATCCGCATATTGTTCTTCTACTGATGGATAATAATAGCTTCCGCTTCTAATTACAACGCCATCAGGAGCCTTCTTACAGTAACCATCTGTTTTATCGCTGTTCCAAAGAATCGCAATTCTCTTTTCAGGATCCTTAGACGCATCAGCGCATACCATACCTATTTCTTCACCATAATATACGAATGTGTTTCCTTTTAAAAGTGATAATAGTCCATTTATCATCTTTAACTTTCTTATATTATTTCTTCCAACAAATGAAGTGATTCTTCCTGTATCATGATTAGATAAGAATGGTGCGAATATTCCTTTATCATAAACTTTGTTTATATTGGTTAATAATTTAGCGAATTCATTACCATTTGATGTTCTATCTTCATTTAATACTTTATTTAAATATCCTTCAGATTGTGATAATGGGAAACAGAAGAAACTATCTATATTTGAATCATAATATTGTCTAATTAAATTTTCACTTGTCCAAGCTTCACCAACAATATACGCATCTTTTTTAATTTCTTTAACTATATCATTTAACCATGACATAAATTCGATATTCTTTTCATTGTTTCCTGTATAGTATGAAGTTGTCGCATCTAGTCTAAATCCATCTACACCTTCATCTAACCAGAACGTTACTATTTTCTTTATTTCATTTCTAACAAGGGTAGAATCTAAATTTAGATCAGGCATACCTGAATAGAATTGAGATTCATAATAATAATCAGTTCCACTAATCTTCGTATAGCCAGTTGAATAATTAGTTTGGAAATTATAGAATTCAGCGTAATCTCCACTTGGTTCACCATTTTGTTTTAAATTATTCATAGCGTTAATAAACCATGGATGTTTATCAGATGTATGATTTACAACTAAATCGACTATGACTTTAATACCCATTTCATGAGCTTTATCTAGAAATGAAACAAAATCTTGTAATGTACCAAACTGTGGATCAACATTATAATAATCTAATACATCATATTTATGATAACTTTGACCAGTACATATAGGCATTAACCAAATTCCGTTAAATCCCATATCCTTAATGTAATCAAGTTTACTTGATAAGCCATTAAAATCTCCTATACCATTATTATCGCTATCCGCAAATGAATATACAAAGATTTCATAATAATTTCTATAATTATCATCGATTATATTTAGTTCATGTTCATATAATCTATTCTCACTTACTTTTTCTCTTGTAGTAGTCTCTTCTATAGTGGTTGTACTATTATCACTATTTTTTTGACAAGAAGATAAAACTAAAGTTAACGTAAATGATAATATTATTAACAAAAAGATATTAAGCTTCTTCATTGTTATATTCCTCTTCTATATAATTAGTTTTATAACTATTGTTTTCAAAATTAATATAGATACGCAATAGAAATATGCATTACATAGTTCTATTGCGTATACTTTCATTATTCGCCTGGATATAGGATATTAACACCATTTTCATCAAAGAAATGCATAATCTTTGATTCGAATGATACTTGAATGTTCTTGCCAGGAGTAAATTGACTAGTATAATTAGTTCCACTTAATGTAATAGTTGGGATTCTAACTATAACAGCTGGATTATCTATAGTTGTACCATGAATATGGATTTCTGAACCCATCATTTCGTTAACTGTAACAACTAGATCGATTGCTTTAGATGGATCATTTGATAAAACCATATGTTCTGGTCTTACACCTAAAGTAATCTTTTGAGATTTAACATCATTATTAAGTAATTCCTTGCCTTTTTCACCATCAACCTTGATAGTTTTTGAACAAGTCTTTACATAATAATCATTTCCTTCACGAACAAGTTCGGCTTTAAAGAAGTTCATTTGTGGAGCGCCAATAAATGATGCGACAAATAAATTTCTAGGTTTATCAAATACTTCCTGAGGAGTACCAACCTGTTGGATAAAACCATCTTTCATTATAACGATTCTATCACCAAGTGTCATAGCTTCAGTTTGGTCATGAGTTACATAAATAAATGTTGAGTTGATTTTTTGTCTTAATAGAATAATTTCAGCTCTCATTTGGTTACGCAACTTAGCATCCAAGTTAGATAAAGGTTCATCCATCAAGAATACTTTAGAGTCTCTTACCATAGCTCTACCAATAGCGACTCTTTGTCTTTGACCACCTGATAAAGCTCTTGGCTTACGAGTTAAGTAATCGGTAATACCTAAAACTTCCGCTGCGGCTGTAACTTTTTCGTATATTTCTTCTTCTTTTAGTTTAGGCCTTTTGAGTCTTAGGCTAAACGCCATATTCTCAAAAACAGTCATATGAGGATATAGAGCGTAGTTTTGGAAAACCATCGCAATTCCTCTATCTTTTGGTTGTAAATCATTTACAACTTCGCCATCAATTAAAATTTTACCGCCAGAAATATCTTCTAGACCAGCAATCATTCTTAATGTAGTTGATTTTCCACATCCTGATGGGCCTACGAAGACGATAAACTCTTTATCCTTAACGTCCAAATTAAAATTATCAACGGCTGTTACTTTATTATCATATACTTTTTTAACATTAATCAATTGTAAAGTTGCCATAAAATCTCCTATCCTTTAACAGCGCCACCAGTAACGCCTTCAACATAATATTTTTGTAAACATAAGAATAATATAGTAATTGGTATAGATACAATTACACCACCTGCACAGAATGTAGTATACATTTGATTGATCATATCTTTTTCTAGCCAAGCATAAAGTCCTGCGGCTACGTTCATACCTGATGATGTAAAGTTAGATATATATCTTGCGAATACGAAGTCTCCCCAAGGAGCCATAAATGCAGTTAAAATTGTGTAAATAACTATTGGTTTCGCAAGAGGCATGATTATTTTATAGAATATTTGTAATCTAGATGCACCATCAATTCTTGCGGCTTCATCAAGTGAACGAGGAATAGTATCAAAGAAACCTTTTGATATATAATATCCCATTCCACTAGATGCAACGTATACTAATATACAGCCCCAAATAGCGTTAGCGCCTATTAGATGCATATCTGATAGTATTCTATATAATACAATCATAGTTAAGAATCCAGGGAACATTCCTAATACTAACATAAAGTTCATTAAGAATTTTCTACCTTTAAATCTTAATCTTGATAATGTATAACTCATAGATAAGACCATTACTGTTTGTACAACTGAAACAATTAATCCCATAATAAATGTATTTAAGAACCATCTAGGAAAGCTTGTTTCTTTAAATAATCTTATATAGTTATCAAATCCCCATTGTTTAGGAAGAACATATCCAACCATCCATGTATTTTCAACTCTAAACGATTGAAGAACAATAAATACAAATGGAATTAACCAAATAACAGATATAATACCAAGAATAATATAGATTATTGTATTAGAGATTGTAGACTTGGCTTTTAAACCCATGTGTCTTTTCTCTTCTCTTTTTTCTTGTAACTGTTTTAAGGCTTGTTCTTCTTCTGGAGTTATTTCTTCATTCAAAAACTCATCATTATTTTTTAATTCATTCATTATGAGAAATCCTCCTCGTTCTTAGTTGATGGCATTATGTTATAAACAATTAATGATATAACCGCAACAACTACGAATACCATAATACCAATAACTGCCGCAATCTTATAGTTAGAATCATTTGTTGTTATCTTAAATAACCAAGTGATTAATAAATCTGTATATCCAGCTGAACCACCTGCAGTTGAACTGTTAGGATTGTTCGGTCCACCGGTTGTTAAAAGATATATGACATTGAAGTTATTAATATTTCCAATGAAACTTGTAAGTAAATATGGACCAGTTACGAATAACATATATGGAAGAGTAATCTTCATATATTGTTGCCATGCATTGGCGCCATCGATTCTTGCTGATTCATATAGATCTTGTGGTATATTCATTAGTATTCCAGTCGCTATAAGCATTAAATATGGAATACCAATCCAAATATTAATTAATATTACCATCAGTCTAGCTAACCACTTGTCTTCCCAGAACCTTATCGGCTGTTCAATCCATTTTAGCTTAATTAATATACCGTTTACGATACCATCGGTTGCGAATAATTTAGAAACGTATAATAGTGAAACGAATTGTGGAATCGCAATTGTTAGAACTAAAATTGTTCTCCACACCTTCTTCATTTTAATACCTTTCTTATTAATCATTATCGCAACTAACATTCCTAAGAAATAGTTAGTGAATGTTGCGAAGAAAGCCCACATTAATGTCCAACCTAGTATTTCACCGAATGTAGCTGAGAAATTCGATGAACTACCAACATTTACTAATTGGTTGAAGTTTTCAAACCCAACCCATGAGAATAAGTTATTTGATATTCCATTATGGGTTTTATCATAGTTAGTAAATGCGATAATAATCATGAAAAAGATTGGAAGGACAGTGAAAATGATTATACCTGTAATAGGTAAAGCTAATAAAGTTTTATGGAATTGATCATCTATTAAAGAGTGAATATCATCCTTACCACTTTTTAGTTTCTTACCTGTCGCTAAAATCTCTTGAGCAATCTTATTCTGCTTAATATTTATTCTCCATGTATATATGAAAGCTATGATGAAGAATATAGTTAGTATTCCGTATAATAATATTTTAAATGAGTCATCATGATATACTGTTTTTTCAACATCTATACCACCAACATCAACCCATTCAGTTGTTGGTCCTTGAGTACCAAGAGTTCCTAATTTTGAAAGCCATCCACCTCCCCAGAAAATCATATAGAAAATGAATAGAACTTCAAATAAAAAGAAAAATAATCCCCTAAATACTTGTCCTCTTGTTATATTTCCAAAACCAAATATCAAATATGATACTCTTGTTTTGTAATCTCCGTTTTTAAATGTAAGAAATAAATCTACAAATAAATCTTTTATTCTTAAAACAATGTTTTTAAAAAATCTACCAATTTTGATTCCTATGTTTTTAAAGAATACAGGGATGCCAACAAAAAACATGCATAATTTATAGAGAAACTTTTTCCACTTAGAAAGTCTTAAATACTGTAAATCATTTAATTTTTCCATACTCCCTCTTTTAATTAAAACGAGGAATGAGGTCAACGACCGCATCCCTCGTCATTTCTTATATCAAAATTGACTAATTAATATTGATATTATTCAACTGGAACTAATGTGATAGTAGCAGTTTTAGCGTTAGCATCAGTAACAGTTAATCTAACTATATATTTTCCAGCAGTTTCTACTACGAAGTTATCTTTACCATTGCCAACAGAACTATCCCAGTTTTCACCGAGTCTGCACTTGAATTGGTCTCCTTCTGCAAATTCAATTGGAGCAGATTCGAATACGAATCCTTCAGTGCTTTCTTTCTTAGTCATTAATACATCTTCATTCCAGTTGTATTCTCCGAATTTTCCAATTACTCCCCAAGGACCATTGTCCCAAGATGGAGGTACAACACCTACCAATGAATCAAGTGTGCTTCTATAGCTTTGTAATGCAGTTTGAATATCAGCATCAGATTTAGCGTTCTTTGCAGAAGTTGCTAATACTTTTGTTAAGTCCCACCATTGTCCAGGATATTGTCCTTGTGGAACACCATATTCGTTTTGTGCATTGAATGCAGATAATACTGGATCGTTTGCGATTTCTGGTAATTTTTGAGCTTCTAAGTTAGAAGGTCCCCAACCGTTTTCTTTATATCTTTGTTCTTGACAAGTTTGACCAGTTAAGTATTGAGCAAGTAAGTTAAGAACTGCAGCTTTCTTAGGGTCTTGTTGAGGTCTAACACCCATTAATTTGTTACCAGTGAATGAACCTAAATGATAAGTTTTTCCATCAACTGTGAATGAAGGGAGTGGAGCAACACCAAAGTTATCACCAAGAGCAGATTGAGCAGCATTGCTGTCCCAAGTACCAGATACAACGATTGCTGAACCAACAGATGCATCGAATGAAGCAGCAGCGTTAGAAGAGTTGTTATAGCAAGTTGAAGTTAATAATTTTTGCATACCCTTCATAGCGATAACGCCTTTATCTGAATTGTATGTATCATTAACAGTTGCGATAGCACCATTCTTTTCGAATGTGAAACTAGATACACAACCTGCACCAAAGAAGAATGCAGCATTGTACCATCCAGAACCTTCAAGTTCGAATGAGAACATCTTAGAAGCAGCTTCACAATCAGCGATTAATTGTTCTAAGCTAGTTAAATGAGTTGCATCAGTGATGACACTCTTATCATAATACATGAAGTAGCCGTTATCTGAAGTCATTGGGTAAGCATATAACTGTCCACCTAATGTTGCAGCAGCAGCAGCTCCACCATCATTGTTATCATTAACGAATTTAGCAGCAGCGTTTCCTAATTGAGATACGCCTTTAGCTTCAACTAATCTTGCTAATTGGTCTTGTGCGAAACCGAATATATCTGCACCATTGATAACGTCTGATGTCATCTTAGAAGCAGCGTCACCTTCGCCAACAGCTTCAATTGTAGCTTCTACTTTAATTCCACGGCTTGTAGCCTCTTCAGAAGCATTGAAAGCATCAATTTGAGTTTGTGTTAATGCAGTGATTGCATCAGCAACCCAAACTTTTACTTTATAAGTTCCTGTTAAATCTAATTGAGCTTCAGTAGTAGTTTTACTAGCGCAGCCAACTAAAACAACAGCAACGAATAATGCGATGAATAAAGATAAAATTCTTTTTTTCATTTTTTCTCCTCGTTTATTCTTTTTTGTATTGTTTATTATTGTAAACGTTTTCACGCTTATTTTTTAAAAAAAATAATAGGTTATTTGGTTGTCATTTTTCTAATAAATTATAGTTCAACATAAATAACTTGTCAAATAATTTTAAGTGATTTGAAGTGATTTGAAATGTCTCTAAATCCAAAATACATTGAAATTTAGAGACATTTTCGCCTTTAAAAATTATTATAATTTTTTTATTCTGATAATGAATTTAATAATGCATCATCAATTTTTCCCCATGCACCATTTCCTGATCCTGGGCATTTTACATATATACCAACAACTAATTCGTCTGCTCCATTATATTCAAATTCATCTATAAGCATTGTATCCCAGTTTCCATATGATGTGATTGAGCCAGTTGCTTGTTTAACTATTACTCCATTAATTTTTACATATGAATAGATAGTTGCCTCTCCTGCATCTCCACCCATTATAGAAATTGAATATTTATATTTACCTGATGGAACATTTTCTACCTTTTGTTCAAGTGTAAATTCAACACTAGAATTTGTGCTGCTCCAGAAGTGATAGTGTTTAGTTCCAGTTAGTGAATCTGTTTGTTTATCTTCAACAAATAGTTCATTAATAGTTTTACCGCTTAATACTTCTACTTTCCATGGATCTCCACTAGTATTATCTTCGAAACTATAGTTTTCAAGATAGTTAAATTCAATCATCGATACATAACAATATGCGGCCATACCACTAACATTTCCAACAACTTGATATTTAGCTGGACCATGAGATTTCATATATGTAAATGATTCACTATTTACACTTCCTACTAGAGTTAATGATGTATCTTGATTAACTAGGTTTATCTTTTCCCAAGTTACATCCATTGGCGCTTTTGAATCATCAGTTAATACCGCATTTACTTTTGTAGGTAATACTATTTCTTGGTTTAAATCCACAAACATATTAGTATCTTCTGTCGAATCTACTTTTGGTGTTATCTCATTTCCATCTTTAACAAGCGCAAATACTTTTAGTGATTCTAATACTTTTCCGTTTTCATCAAAGAATGCTTGATTATCTACAGCGCATCCACCATAATACTTTCCTGCGTCATTTGGATCATATTCAGTTGCGTAGCTTGATGCCCAACCAGAACCATATTTTTCCCATATCTCATGGTTTTTATCCCAAGATTCGGTTCCTACACTAATCCATGTACCTTCCCAGTAGAACACACCAATACCATTTTTCATTTTTGATACAGCGTCTATAACGTTTCTAACATGGTTTGATTGGCCTTGAATAGTAAATGGATAAGATTTAGTTATTGCGCCACCATCAGAAATAGTATTTCCGCTAAAATCTGTATCATCATTTGTGAATGCATATGATGTTTCAAGCACTGCAACCTTTTTATCATATTTATTCGCAATCTTATTTAATACTGTTGATAGATTTTCAAGTGATCCGTGCCAGTAAGGATAATATGATGAACCAAATACATCATAATCAACATCATAATAATCTAATTCTTTAGAATAATTATCATAATTAGTTACTTTTTCAGGATTAGCGAAATGTAACGCAACTAATGCGTTAGGGAATACTTCTCTAACAGCTTTTGATCCTGCTTTAAATAGTTCAGACATCTGATACCATTTTGATTCACCACAAATAGAGCCATTTGTTTCATTACCTATTTGAACCATTCCAACCGCTACTTTATTATTTTTAAGTAGTTCTAGTGATTCTTTAGTGTAATTATATAAAGCTTCCTTCTTTTCATCGAAAGTAAAGTTCTTCCACGCTTTAGGTACCATCTGTTTAGCTGGGTCTGCCCAGAAGTCAGAGTAATGGAAATTAACTAATAAATACATTCCATATTCATTAGCTCTTTTTCCTATTTCTAAAGCGGTATTGATGTCGCAGTTTCCACCACCATATCCTTTTCCATTTTTGTCAAATGGATCATTCCATACTCTTACACGAATATAGTTAATTCCATTTTCTGCTAAAATTTTAAATACATCTTCTTCTTTACCATTATAGTCATAGTATTTAACTCCGCTTTTTTCTAAAGCTAATACGCTAGATGCGTCCATTCCCATGATGAAATCATCTTTTAAGTCATCAACCTTTTTTACATATAGACTACTAGATTCAACTTTCTCATATTCTACATCTTTAGGTTTAATCTCTTCTTCTTTAGTTGTAGTTGTTTTATTACAGCCAAATAGACTCATAACCATAAGTGTGAGTATTGTTATTAATAAATACTTTTTAAATTTCATAAATCCTCCAACAAATAGTAATATTTATAATCATTATTTACATAAAGTATCCACAAAGAATGCGTTACTATAAGCTTTATAACCTAGTTCATCAGTAACTTCAACTCTAAAGTATGATACTGCATCTTTTAATTTAAATGAAGCATAATTTATAGTTTTATTCTCTTTCGCATTCCATTTATAGAAACTTCTTGTATCAGTTAAAAAACTAATAGATCTAACAGATGTAGTATTAACTTCAACCATTTTAGTTTCACTATCATATGTTATTCCAAGGAATCTTGGTCCAACATGATTGTGATTTCCTGATGAACTATAGAATGAACCATCTATAAGCGCTTTGGTGATAGTATTATAATCTAATTTATCCGCAATTATATAGATACATCCTACGTAAGAATCAGAATCTTCTGAATCATCTTCTTTATTGTTGTGGTTGTCATCAGTTGCGATAGAGTAGATTCTTTTGCCTATACTCAACATCTCATCATAAATTATTCCATTATCAGTATCATATCCACCACATATTGCGCTGGTTCCGTTTCTTATTTCCATCGCATTCATTCCAATGTAGTTTGAATAATCTTTATAATGTTCTAAAGACCATTCAGGATGATTGTATGTCACAAAGAATCCAGCTTCTTTAGCTTTTTTTATCATATCATTGATGCATTCAGGATTATATTCTCTTTCATAATCTACAATGTCATTATAATAATCCATCTCTTTAAGAAGTTTAGCGGCATTGCCCCATGCATATTTTGTTTTATGTAAACATACTGGTTTATTATTATCTTTATCTAAAGCGATAAAACATAGATGACAACATTTAGCTTCTTCAAATGATTTAGCTTCTTTAGTTATCTCAACTTCATATCCGTTTAAAGCTAAGAATTTATCATCAGTTAAATCATTATGATTAATTAATATATCGTGATCAGTGAACGCAACAATAGAATATCCATGTTCTAAATAGTCTTTTTTAATCTGTTCAACACTCTTATTCCCATCGGAATTAGTTGAATGACAATGAAGGTTCGCTCTATAATGATGGATATTTTCATTTTCTTCTTTTAATAATACATATTTCATAATCAACTTCTCTATTGTTTATTATTTGATGATTCTTCATTTATAATCATTCTATTATTTTCTGTTTCATCATAGTTTAGGAGTGGTTCTATTTTTTCTCCTTTCTTTCTATCAAAATAGTTTTTAGTAATTTTCGCAATGAATCCACTTAACATTATTAAGGCTATTAAGTTTGGTATAGCCATTAGCACATTAAATGTATCAGCGAGCTCCCAAACTAAATCAACGCTTAATAAAGAACCCAAAACCACAAATATAATATAACATATTTTATATATTAATTTACTTTTGAAGCCAAATACATATTCTATAGCTTTTTCTCCATAGTAACTCCAAGATACAAGAGTTGTGAAAGCGAATAGAGGTAATATTATTTTATATGATATAGATCCAAATAGTCCTAGATTATCACTAAATATTTTTAGTACCATTTCAGATCCATTAGTAGCGCCACTTAGATCTAGTCCGCTAGTAAGCACAACTAGAGATGTTAAAGTACATATTATAAAAGTATCTAGAAATACTTCAAATACTCCCCACAATCCTTGTTCAACAGGTTCTTTACAATCCGCCGCAGCGTGAGCCATTACTGATGAACCTAATCCTGCTTCATTAGAAAATATTCCTCTTGCGACACCATATCTACAAGATCTAATAATAACATATCCTAATATTCCCCCACCTATACTTCTAAAGCTAAATGCGTTAGTAAATATATTTTTGAATGCGAGAGGGATATTATTTCCATTTATTATTATGATGATTAGCGCTAATAAGATATATAGTATCGCCATAAATGGAACTAATAATGATGATACAGTAGATATTCTTTTTATTCCCCCAATAATAACAAACCCAAGTATAATAGCCAAAACTACCCCTATGATTATTTTAATTATTAAGTCATTATTTGAATCAATATCGCTAGATAAAGTTGAAACAATACTATTAGATTGAACAAAATTAAATCCTATCGATGCGATAACTGCGAATATAGATAATAATAGCGCAAGCCATTTAAATCCTTTTCCAAGACCACGGACGATATAATACATTGCGCCACCTCTATATTCACCATTTTGATCTTTATCTCTAAAATATACGCCTAATGTTTTTTCAGAGTAACTTGTAACCATTCCAAAAAAAGCGCTAAACCACATCCAGAATACCGCTCCTGGCCCACCTGTTATTATTGCGGTAGTAACACCTACAATATTTCCTGTTCCTACAGTACCCGCAACAGCTGTAGAGAAGGCTGCGAAAGGTGACACTTTCTTTTTATTATTCTCACTAGGTTTACCATCTTTCTTTAGTGTTTGAACGATAGTTTTCTTAACACTATAACCAAATTTTGTTACCTGCATAAACCTATTTCTGATAGTTAATAAAACTCCAGTTAAGAATATTAAAACCATAACGATTATCTGCAAGTAAGAGTTAATGTTTTCAATAAATTGTACCGCACTTAAGCTTCCAGTTATATTCATGTTTTTACCTCATCACAATTCTAACAAAATGATATTAATAATTCAACCAATAATTATTAGATGTTTCTATGAGAAACAGGAATATTTTATATTAAAGAAATTACAGTATTGTTTGAACTAGTATTCGCTAATTATCATAATAGTTTTCTTTTATTTTTAGATTCCATGGTAAGAGATTATTGATATCCACTTTATCAATATTTTCTATTACATATTTTAAGTATAGTTCACTTTTTATGTCATTTGCTTTAGCGGTTTGGATATTACAATCAAGCTTTTCTTGAATTTTTCTCTTCAACATTTTCTGCCTCCTAATTATATTTGGGGAAAACTGCAAGTGAATTTGAGCACTTTTTGAGAAAAACTGCAAGTGATTTTTGGCACTTTTTGAGAAAAACTGCAAGTAACTACTTTGTTCCGCGCTCTTCTTTATCTTTATATTTTCCTTTAATAGATAGACCAATCGTGCCGTCCATAACTAGTAAAGATAAGTATCCAACTAAACTAAAATCAAAACTAGATTGGAACATATAAATAATAGCAAATACTATTGAACTAATATCTAGCAAAAGTATTACGTAATAATTAATCCATGTAGTTTCTTTTCCTAAATCCTTCTTAAAGGATAATATTAATAGAAAGCCTATCTTAAATAAAATTAACAAACTAATGAATATCGTG
>CALCVH010000105.1 GCA_937907585.1 uncultured Bacillota bacterium
ATTTCCTGCTTTCTTACATTCTTCAAGTATCTCGATTAAGAAGTCTTGATTATCATCATATAAATGGTGAACCGAATATGCATTATCCCAATATATTCTAAAATCTTTAGCGGCTGGTTTTAATCTCGCGAATCTCTTAACCACTTCTTCGCTATATGTTATTCCATCAGGATTAGAATATTTAGGTACACACCATATTCCTTTAATAGAATCATCTTTAGATACTAAATCTTCAATCATATCCATATCTGGACCATCACTATTCATTGGAATATTGATCATTTCTATTCCAAAATATTCAGTGATCGCAAAATGCCTATCATAACCAGGAACAGGACATAGCCATTTAACTTTAGGAAGCTTCATCCAAGGAGTTGAACCCATAACGCCATGAGTCATAGAACGAGATATACATTCATACATTACATTAAGTGATGAGTTGCCAAAGATTATGATATTCTCTTTAGGAACTTCAATGATATCACCTAATAATCTTTTACATTCTTCAATTCCACCTAATACACCATAGTTACGACAATCTATTCCATCTTCACATGATAGATCAGCTTCACTTGATAGCACATCCATCATACCCATAGATAGATTCAATTGTTCTATACAGGGTTTACCTCTAGACATATCAAGATTTAAATTCAAAGATTTAAGTTCTTCATATTCTTTTTTTAATAATTCTTTTTCTTTTAATAGTTCTTCACTATTCAATTCTAAATAACTTTTCATAATAAACCTACTTCATAACATTATAAAACATCTTTACAGCGTTCTTTTTTAATACATTAAAGAATATTATTACTAATATTAAGAATAATACAAATGGAATCACTAGTCCAAGTAATTCAAATATTATTGGATAATTTGAACCAGTAGAAATCAGATTAAAAACTAATACCGCAATGCCAAAAATCATTGTTGGGATTATAGAAAATAACATTGTAAATCCAACTGATGCGGATTGTTTTAATACTTGCGCTTCAGTTTCAAATTCAATCTTTGGCCATTTTAATCCACATAACATTCCGATAATCGCTGTATAAATGATAGTTATACTTGGTAACATTATTATTTGTAATACAAAGATTACATCGAAAGTCTTCATTATAATAGAACCCGCAACTATATCAAATAACATAATGAATATAGATGGGATAAACGCTATAATTAAAGCTGCTTTAACTTTGGATTTAATTAAATCCATTGGATTTATTGGATAAGATAGTAATAGTTCAAAACTTTTTCCTTCTATTGATATAGATGCGCTAGTAGATGATGTTACACCAGATGCGATCATACCCATCATCGGAACCATCAGCACAAACATCTTTGAATTTTCGCTTGTTGCGCCACCTTCCATCATTAATGGTTCAATAAACATAAACACAACTGACATAATCAAAAATAAGAATACACCGCTAAACGCATTAACTAAATAGTTAGGCCTATTAACAACTGATTTTATTTCTTTCACCAAAAGATAGTTCTTTTCTTTTAATAATCCTTCTTTTTCCCTAACATACTTACCTTCGCCTTTATATACCTCAATTGAATTGATTTTCTTATATATTAATGAAATGAATATTACAACTAAAGCGAATGATGCAATGTTAATTAAGATGAATATTAAATATAAATAGAATTTGCTTATATCTAAAGATTCTAATACTAAAGATAAGTAAGGAACCATCTTTGATGAACCAGATAAATCAATATATTCGCTGTTCATTTCTAGTGATGTCATCTTAAAACTAATTGAAAAAGATAACGCGAACACTAATCCAATAAATAATAAATATCCTATGATTGTAACTACAGTTTTATATTTAAATCTAGATGATATTAAAGCGACTATAGTTCCAATTATTGATGAGATTAATAAAGGAATTAGAGATACAAAGAAAATAGAAATTAAGCCTATAATAAATCCATAAACACTATGAGTATAAATAATATAGAAGATTAACGCTGGTACCATAATAATCGCATCTTCAAATATATTGATTAAATATACAGCTAGTATTTTAGATGATATGATTGTTGTTTTTCTAATAGGCAAGGTTTCTAAAAATTCATAGTCTTTAGTTCTATATATTTGACTCTGCATTTGAAATATAGATATTGTTAAAGACATTATTGAAGATACTGCCATAACCGCAACTAAATAATAGTTAAAACTATTTATATCACTCTTATTTAACATGTTTGTTATTAGATAGTTATAGAAGAATGATAAAGCTAAAAATATTATTCCGATTAACCCGACCATCTTAAACGCAGATGACTGGTTATTTTTCTTTTTATTTGTATTGAACCCTGATAGAAACGCTGCCTTAGTAATAGTAAAGAAGCTATTCATTGTTTACTCCTAGGAAGATATCTTCTAAGGATTTATCATTCACAACATCTTCCATATTGCCAGATATAACTAGTTTACCTTCCTTAATTATCGCAACTTTATTGCATAGCTTTTCCGCAACTTCTAAAATATGAGTTGAAAAGAAAATTGTTCCACCTTCATCAGCAAATTCTTTCATCTTATTCTTTAAGAAGAAAGTTGCTTTAGGATCTAAGCCTACAAATGGTTCATCAAGAATCATTACTTTAGGATGATGTAAGAAAGCCGCAAGCAAAATAATTTTTTGTTTCATTCCATGAGAGTAACTAGAAACCAGATTATTTAAAGCGTCATCTATTTCAAGTTCTTTTGCTAGATTAATCATTTCCGTTTCATTAAATCCTTTGTGATAAACATTAAGAATGAACTTAACATAATCGATGCCTTTCATATATGAGTATACTTCAGGGTTATCTGGAACATACGCCATTTCTAGTTTAGCGTTAATTGGATCATCTACAATTGAATGACCATTAATATAGATTTCTCCTTCTTGAAATGGTAATATTCCTACAATCGATTTGATTGTTGTGGATTTACCTGCACCATTTAATCCAACAAATGCGTATATATCACCATCTTCTATCTTTAAAGATAGGTTAGATACTGCAGGTTTACCTTTGATATACTCCTTAGTAAAATTATTAATAATAATCATATTACCTCCACTCTATTAAAGCCGCTTCGCTAGGCTTTAATACATTGTTTATTCCACTAGTAAATATTATTGTTTTATCTAATTTAATATCTTCTTCTTCTTTTAAATTTAAGATATAACATAAATCTCTTCTTATAATATATAGAACGTTATCTTTATATTCTATTTCCATATCATCAGATAATAGACTCTTACTATTTCTCCTATAATGAATTAATGATTTAACAAAATGATATAAAGAATTAGGATCGTTCATTTCATCTTTTAAATTTACGTTAGATCCTAAGCCTACTGGCAAGTATAATTCTTTCGCTTTACTAAAGCCATAATTTAGAGAATTATCCCATTGCATAGGGGTTCTTGAACCAGTTCTATTATATCCCCCATCTTTAGATAAACCTTCACTATATTTCATTCCTATTTCATCACCATAATATATAAATGGTGTTCCAGGAAGAGACAATATAAAGAGATAAAAACTTCTGATTTTGTCTTTAGCGATTGATGCGATTCTCATCTCATCATGGTTTCCAGAAATATTTGCGATATATCCACCTAACTTAAACGCATCGTTATAAAAATCTTTTAATTCTAGAATAAATTTATCTACATTCTTTCTATCAAGTAATACGTTATTTTCTTTTCTTATGAATGTTGATATATATGAAAAATCAAAGAAATCTAAGATGAAATCCGCATCAAATCCCATTCTAAATGATCTTTTAGGCCATCCTAATTCACTTACAATATATAGATCTTTATATTCGCTTCTGACTTTATTAAAGATGTATTCCCAGACTTCTCTAGTTGCGCTCTTCATCTCATCATCATCTTTAACTAAGCTATCAGCCATATCAACTCTAAACCCACTAGCGCCTAAAGAAGCCCAGTGTTTCATAATGCTTACAATATAGTCTCTAGCTTTAAAAGTTCTAGGATCTTTATATGATAACTGCCAGAAAGGATCAGTCACTTCCTTAAAGCCATAATTAAACGCAGGTTGAACTGAAAAGAAATTGATCATGTAATTTCCGTCTCTATTGTGTCTACCTGATACAAATCTATATCTAGAATCCATATTCCAAACACTATTTGTCCAGATGAACATATCGCTATATTCATTTCTTTCATATTTAGCGCTTTCTAAGAATTCTTTGTTTTCTTCAGAGGCATGTCCAGGGACTAAATCAACTATAATGATTATTCCTTTTTCTTTAGCTTTAGCGCATAGTGATTTAAAATCTTCATTTGTTCCAAATCTTTTATCTACATTAAAGAAGTCTCTAACATCATATCCGCCATCCATAAATGGAGAATCATAAAAAGGGTTTAACCATATTCCATTACAACCCAAATCTTTTATATAATCAAGTTTTAATTCTATTCCTTTTAGATCGCCTATTCCATCATCATTTGAATCATAAAATGATGTTGGATAAATCTCATAGAAAACTAAATCTCTAAATAATTCATTTTTCATATATTCTCCTAATAATTTATAGGTTTTTCTTCACCTTTAAGTATATTGACTATATTATTTTTATGTCTAACGATAACTGTTAATATAATGATTACTGAGAATATCACAAACCAATAATTATAAGGGTGTTCAATCTTACCTAAAACTAAATATTCCATAGTGAAATCACCACTTAATAAGCTGATTAGTAGAATTACTATTGATGCGAATATCGCTGTAGATATAGATGCGACTGATACTAATTTTGATATTTTTTTAATTATTAGCCAAGATAAAAGTAAGAATGGAATTAGTATAGGACAATACGCAAATACTGCGCCAGACCCACATGATACGCTCTTTCCACCTTTAAACTTAAGATAGATAGGGAAAGTTGCGCCAATTGTCGCAACCAAGCCATATAACATTGGGCTAACTAAACAATATTTATTATCAATTATTTGATATCTAAATAGTATTACGAATATAGCGCCTTTTAACGCATCTAAAAAATATGTTAATACTGCATATTTTTTTCCTAATACTCTTCCGCAGTTAGTTGCGCCTATATTCCCACTACCAACCTTTCTTAAATCAATTCCATGAAGTTTACCAAAAATAAATCCAAATGGAATTGCGCCTATTAAATACGCTAGAACTACAAATAAAATAATCAAAAATAAATCCATAATTAATCTTCTTCTACTCTTTTGTTTTTTAATCTAGTTAATGTTTTTTCGTACAAGAATACGCCTATTCTTAGTAAGATAGCTTCAAGTATCGCTACTAGAAGATTATATCCTAAAAAGATAATAATTAAACCGGTACTGGTAATATTAGATACTAATTGTTCACTAAAATTCATACCTGATTCAAGATAGCTATTAAAATCTAATCCTAATAAGAATCTAGCGTAACCTATCTCAATAACTGAATCAACTACAAAGTAAACAATAATAGTGCTAAAGTAGTAAGGTAAATTTAAAATAATACGTAATGTGTAATGCGCAACTATTCCTAGAATGATTCCAGAAACTATAAATATTAATATACTGAATATATCCATGAATATAAACGATACCGCCAACAAACTAATAGATACTGTTATTTGTCTAATAATCCCAAATTTATGATATCTAATCCCAAGCACTAAAGATATAAAAAGTGGAATCATTGTATCTAAAATCTGAATCACATATCTAAATAATAAAACTAAGACAATTAATAAAGCTAATAGAATCGCATCAGATGTAATATCTTTAATTTTATTTTTCATGAGGATGGCCAAGTCCTTCTTTTAACTTTAATTAGTCCATCATATTCATAATTTGTAGAATAATATTTATAAAATAATTTAGAACCAAGTTTACCACTTGCGATATTTCTAGTTGAATCAACATATACATCTTCATTAAACCATTCAGTATCTTTTATTTTTGTTAGATTGTTGGTCGCATACAATCCTACATATAAACCATTATCGCTCACGACCATTCTTCCATTTAATGATTCAAATTCGAATGTATTAAATGTATATGTATTAATTTCATTCATCACAGTAGTTGCGTAAACTCTATCTGTATATTTCGCTATCCTATTAATATAGTCTTGTGTAGGAAATATATTATCGTTAAATACAGTATATTCTGTAGATCCAGCACAACAGCACGCAATCGATATCTTTGGTTTAATTATCGATAATAACGCATCGGTTGATGAAGTTTGTGAGCCATGATGACCAGCTTTAAATAGTTCTACTTCAGGTAAAGTCTTTTCAGGTGTTGAGCCATCATAGTATTCAGCCATCTTCTTTTCACCACTGCCTTCTAAATCACCAGTTAATAAATAATGTTTATTATTATATGAGAATAAGGTACATACAGAATGGTTATTTTCATCGCTTGATTTATTGAAGTAATAATAATTATATAGTATCGTCATTGTGATACCTTTATTCTCATCAAGTATGTAAACACTAGATGCGCCATTTTTATTTTCAAAACACTCAGCTGCATTATAAACAACAGCTCCATTATTTTGAGCGTATCCAACTGCCTGCATGTATTTACCATATTCAGTAGTTGAAGCGGTGCTTGTCTTATTCGTAATTGCGAATTGAATAAGAGTATCAACTTTATATTTATATAGAATTCCATTATTGCTTGAAGATGATCCATACATTCCAGCCCAATGATCAGAATGAGAATGTGTCACTATAACATATTCAAGTTTTCCATCAGTACAGAAATTATCAATATAATTTATAATGTCAGATATTGTTGATGTTGATGGTCCCGCATCAATCATGATATCAGTATCACCAGCTTTAATGAAGATAACATCACCAGTTTTATATACTCCAGTTTCAATAAAATGAATTTGAAAATCTTTATATATAACATCTTCAACTATATCATCGTCACATATATGCATATTTGTAGAATATTCTTCAATTATTCCTTTAGCGTAATCTAAAGTATCATCAGTAGTACTTATATCACTAGAAATTATATCTGATACA
>CALCVH010000106.1 GCA_937907585.1 uncultured Bacillota bacterium
ATATTCTGTTCAATTAATCTGATAGCTTCTTTACATAAAGGAAGCTTATCATTACCGAATAGTTCATCTAGATATGCGCAGATATTATCAGCCATCTGTCTTACATATACTGGATTCTTAGATTCTAATTTTCTAAATACTTTTCTAGATAATATATCATCAATCGCTTCTACTTCAGTTCCACCACATGAAACAAGTACAGGAACATAAGCTTGTATTTGTTTCATAATACGGTTACCAAATGTTAAGTGGAAGTTCTTAATCATATATTCATCTAGTTTCTTTATTCTTCTTAAGTTTCTATCTGATATTTCATATTCTTTTTGAGCTTCATTAAATAGTTCGGTTAGATGGCTCCAAGATAGTTTTAATTTATCTGTTTTAGGAGCGTCAAATGTTTTAGCTTTCTTATCTAGGTTTAAAACCATCGCACGGTCATATACCTTATCAGATATAGCGAATGTTGAATCATCGTTATTAGCTGTACCTATAAACCACATATTCTTAGGTAGTTTAATTTGACCTTTATCTGATAATTTCTTTGGGTCATTTAACCAGACACTTGGTACTACATCTAGATTTCTTCCATCTAGATTAGGAATTTCAAGAAGTGATAAGAATTCTGCGAAATAGTATTCTATTCTCGCTATATTCATTTCATCTAGAACTGTTATATATATTTCATCATTATAGTTAGCTTCATACATCTTATATAGAAGTGATGTTTCATTAAACTTCTTAGTAAATTCATTATAGTATCCTACAAGGTCAGTTCTTTCTTTCCACATTGGTTGAACTGGAATAATAGATGTAGTATTATCTAAGAATTCACCAAACGCATAAGCTAAAGATGTTTTACCTGTACCAGACATACCTTGAAGTATGATTAGTTTAGTTACAGCGAGTCCACCTATAAACCTTCTAATATCTTCTATTTCATAATAGAGTTTTAGATTTCTACATGCGAAGTTTCTAAACATATCGCATATTTCTTTTAGTGATATATCGTTATTATATCTAGGAGGTTTATATGTATCATAGAATCTATCTATTTGAGTTAAGTTATAGAATCTTGATTCACCTGTTTCACTGATTAGGTTAGAGTTTGTGGAGTTTTCAAGAATGAATTCATCATCATCCTTTTTAACTTTAGTTTCTTTTACTGGAGCACTTTCACCAGTAACTTGAACCTTCACAACATCGTTACTATCTTTTATTTCATTTAATTTTTGATCGATAGCCTGGAATCTATCATTAAATACCTTAGTGATTCTCGCTATATCATCATCGCTTTTCTTTCTTTTCGAACTCTTCTCTTCATCTTTAGGTTTATTCTCATTTAAAGATAAGAGATTGATCACTATTAAAGCGATTAAGACTACCGCTATAATTGCGTAGATGATAATTGCGACTCTGCCTGTTAGGGCTTGCCAGATCCTATCGAATAGAGAAGTTGTCGCAAATATGTTATTCATAATTGCCTCCTAGTATTCCTGATGGAGAGAAGATTGTAAAGCTCTCTTCGTTTTAGGAATATTTTCTTCTCCAAAGTGTTTTTCAAATAGTGAAACCATATTCTTGATTCCATTATCCTGTTTATACATTTTAAGCGTCTTGATAATTGGAACTAATTTTTCAGCTAAAATTGAATCTAACGCGTCTACTTCATCTCCGCCACAATCCATAAATATTGATGAGTATCTTTCAGCCGCTAAGACAAATTTATTTCCAATAGAGAATGGTTCAATCTGGTTGATTTCTTCTTCTAAATTATCAATTCTCTTCCAGTTATCTTCACTTATAAAGTTATTTTTCTTTGCTTCATAGATAAGATCATTAAAGTATTGATAAGATAAAGTTTCAGGTTGTTCAAATTCAGCTGGAGCTTTATCATTTCTTCTCATAATCAATTCAACTGATGATGATGCGGTTGATAATTCTTTACTCATCTTCTCAGTATAATCATCATCTTCAATAGTTATTAAGAATACTAAATTCTCTGGAATTCTTATTCTTTGAGTCCTATTTAATTTCATATAGTGATCATATGATGGACTATTAGAATAATTAATGAAATCTTTAAAGTATTTATCAAAATTATCTAGTGTATTTATTCTTAATGGGATGATATTTAAATTGTTTTTGAACCTGCATGCATTATATACATCATTAACGAAATCTGTCTTTTCATATGATCCATCATCTCTTTTCTTCCACGCTAAATTAAATGGAGTTAGGAATGATTCATTAGCGTAATTTATATGGCTCTTATCTCCGAAGAAATCACATAAAATAGTAATGAAATCATATAATAATTCTTTTAATTTAGAATTGATAAAGAGAATATGTGTTGAACCTAAGTTAGATAGAACCGATCTAACAGATGATAATTCTAGGATTAATCCTCTATTTTCAGCGTAAGTCATAAATCTATCGCAAACTTGAGATAATGATTGATTATTATCAAATTTAACAGTCTCTTCATAATCTTGGAATTCATCAGCGCCTTCTGATGACATCGCTAATTCTTCCATCTGTCTCATTTCTTCCTCTTCTTGTTGAGCGATTTCTTCAGGAGTTAATGTTGCGCTATTAATATCGATGATAACTTCCTCTTCAGCTTCTTTTTCAACTTCTAAATCAACTTCTTGTGTTTCTTCATTATTTTCTAATTCTTCACCATCAGAATTAACAACTGAAGTATATGCTTCTTCAGTATCTTCTTTGATTCCTGCAATATCTTCAACAGCTGATTTTGCGGTTTCTAATTCTTCATCATCTTTAATGTCATAAACAACCTTTTTAGTAGTTTCAAAATCTTTCATATATTTAACTACATTCGCTAAAGATATATCGCTTTTTTGATATTC
>CALCVH010000107.1 GCA_937907585.1 uncultured Bacillota bacterium
TAAATATTAAAAGATCCACCTAAATCTATAACATCTTTTATTTGCTTAATAGCGTCATCAGCATCTCTAGTATGATGTTTTTCATGCCAAGTATCAAACCAACCTAACCAAAGTTCAGTTACCATAAACGGAGAATCTTTATCATATTTTCTAAATTCTAAATAATTCTCTTTTATGCGTGATCCGAAATTAACAGTTGGAAGGAATTTGTCTTTAACGTTCCCACTTTTTAAGTAATCAAATGTAGCACCATCTGATGTAAAGAACAAAGCATTAATATCTGATTTTTTATAGATTTCATAAATTTGATTTAGATATTCTTTGTCATTCCCATATGAGCCATATTCATTTTCTATTTGAATCATTATGATGTTTCCACCATTTTCAAAAAGTCTTGGTTTAATTAGTTTAGATATCTCGCTTAAATATCTTTCAACATAGAACATATATTTTGAATTATTAGAACGAAGGACGATATCATCTTCTTTAAGTAGCCAAAAAGGAAGACCACCAAGATCTCTTTCTGCACAAATATAAGGGCCTGGTCTTAATATAACATCAAGATCAAGTTTTTTTGCGATATCAATAAATGAAATGAAATCATTAATATTATTAAAATCAAATACACCAGGAGCATTTTCAATAGTATTCCAAGGTATATATGTTTCAACTGTATTTAGGCCTACATTTTTAAGTTTTAATAGCCTATCATACCAATATTCTTTTACAATTCTAAAATAATGAATAGTGCCAGAATAGATATGATGAATCATTCCATTCTTATAAAAATTCCCGTTCTTAACTTCAAATTTCATTTAAATCACTTCCAAAAATAATAAAAGTCACCATAACTATAGGTGGCATCTAAGCCACCTATAGTATATTTTTATTCGTCAGTTGAATGGCCAAATTCAATATTTGTAAATTGTACTTCTGTTTGATAGCTATAACAATATTCGCTATCATTCCATAAGTGATACCATCCAGTTTTTTGTCCCCAAGCATCTTTATAAGGAGCACTTGTGAATACAAATACTAATGAATGGTCGCCAGTTAATCTATATGTTACCGAATAATTATGACCTTTTACAAATTTTACGTTAGATTCAACGAACTTTTCGCCTGTTGTTTCATCTATAATTAATAAATCAATACCATTTGAATAATTGAGCATATCACTTCCATAATATGCACCACCATAATAATCGGCTCCTACTACTGTCGCTTTAACGGTCATGCCTGGAACAGTCCAAGTATTAGTGTCTAATGTGTTTAGTTCATATAAATTTAAATAGAAATCATGAGCATCTTCTAATACTCTAAATGATATTCTAACAGTTGTAGAGTCGAGATAATCATCACCAGGAACAAACGTTGGAGCTATATTAGCATTTGATACCATGCCATTAATATCTTGTTCTGAATCAAATGTACCAGGTAGCCAAGATACCATAGCTTGTTCTGGAACAAACTTAGTATCTTCATTTAAAGTTACAGTCGCTTTTACAGTTACTGTTAGTTCTGCAGTATTTCCATTATTAGTTGCGGTAATAGTGCAAGTACCGGATCCAGTTGCGGTTATAACGCCATCAACTACAGTCGCTACTGCATCATTTGAAGTTGACCAAGTAACAGTCTTATCTTCTGCATTATTTGCAACGCTTGCGATTACAGTGTCACTTCTTCCGACCATCAATTCTATAGCATTCTTATTTAATACAATTCCAAGTTCATCTTCAAGTCCGAACCATCTCATTTTATTAACATAAGCATTTCCACCTTCTGCTTGAGCCATAAAGCCACCAACATTAGAATATGGGCCTGCACAAGTATCATCACCCCAAGCTCTACCATCAGAGTTGATAACAATTCTATACCATTTATCACCTTCAAGTGCGTTGTTTACAGAACCATAAGTCATACTTCCAATTGCTCTCCAGTCAGCACTAACAAAATCATTTACAAGGTTTCCGCTCATATCATAAATTTTGAGGAAGTTATTATCAACGTATTCATATCTACTAGCATCCCATGTTGAAGAATATAGATATGTTCCATTTTTGTTGATCTTGATATGTCTAGCACCAAGTTGTAAGTAAAGTGTAGTCCAGTCACCAAGCATCTTTGCATAAATTTCCACATATTTCTTTCCAATACTGATATAGTCATTTACCATTGGAATTCCTTCTAGGAATACATATGCTGCTTGACCATTAACTAAAGGAGTAGCGCCAGGAAGATTTGCATCTTCTACTGTTATTTCAAATTGAACATAATATACGTCATTTTCAGTTTCAATAGCTAATGTTACTTCGCCACTTGTACCCATTTGAGTTTCAAGGCTATTATCAATTGTAAGTTTTCCATCTGTTAGAGTTGGATGTCCATTAGAATTTAAAACAAATATATCTTTTCTAGAACCTACTATTCTTGCTTTAGTTACTTCTTCAGTAATACCCATTGATGCAACATCTAAAGTATTAACTGTAGCTAATTCTTCAGCAGCAAATGTATATTTTCCTTCAACAGTATGACTATTAGCTTTAGTTTCGCCCATATATTGGAATGCTTTATAATTGCTTACGTTAGTTTGAACTGGGAGGTTGTTCATTCCATCTCTCCAAATAACTACGCCAGCAGGAATCTGTTCAGGTCTAATTGGAACATCACCATTACAGAAATAAATGAAGAAATCATGATTATCTTTTCCATCATCTAAAACTTTCATATAAACAGTGTATGTTTCATCTTTATTAAATCTTACAAATCCAATACTATTGTCAATAGAACCAACTTGTTTACCTTGTGAATCGATGATAATGAATGAAGAATCATCCCACATTGAAGCTGAAACCATCATACTAGCCATTGCGCAGAAGCAGATTTTACCTTCAACAAAGTCTTCTCCGCCATTATCATTATTTACGCCATAGTAGATGAATAGTGTAGCGTTTGTAATATCGTCAGATGGTGTAAAACTAAATGAAATCCAGTCATTAACTTCATATAGTCCGTGAACAGGAATCATCTTACCATATTTTATATCATGTCCTTCATTATCAACTTGCCAGTTGAAGTTAGTTGGACTAGTTAATTCATTTTCATAAAGTACTACTTGTTGAGTGGTGTATGTGTAACCATATACTTTAGCGGTAATAGTGCAAGTACCAAGTGCAACAGCAGTTACTGTACCATCTTGATCAACAGTTGCAATATAATCTTTATCAACTGACCATACTGCATCTTCTGTTACCTTAATGCCAAAAGCATACAAAGATAGTTGTTTTTGTCCACCAACTACCATTGGGGAAGCATCAGATACGAATTCAACGTTGTTTTCTGTAACGTATGCTACATAAACTTCGACCATTAAAGAATCAGTTTCGATAATAACTTTATCTGGTGCAGTTTTAGATTCAATATCGATTCCTTCTGATAATACTTTTGCTTTAGATGTGCCACTTTCGAATACTGGAAGTTCAAATTCATCAACTTCAACATATGAATCACCATCTTCATTTAAAATAGATATAACTTCATCAGGATCAAATCCAAATCTATCAACATCAATCATCCATTCAGATTTATCACCACCGAATGTAAACTTAGTATCAGAATTAACATATATTTTTGAAACCTTTACTTTTACAATTGTCTCTGCTTCAACGCCATTATAATTAACTCTTACAGTGATTGTAGTTGAACCAAATGTTTTAGGTGTGAGTTCACCATTTTCGTTAACTGTAACAATTTTGTCATTTTGAGATTCAAAAGTGTATGAAGCATCTTCTACTAATTCACCATCAATCTTTAATGCTGGTTCAATAGTTTTTGATGTAACACCGTATTCTTTATGGCTTGTTGGATCTTCCCAAGTGCCAAGGTTAATCTCTATTAACTCTTCATCAGTTGTAAATTCGATGTCTGCGCTAACATTAATAACTATTTCTCTTGTAATTCCTCCAAGAGTAGCAGTAATTGTCGCTGTACCAATTGATTTTGCAGTAATAACACCATCTGTAACGGATGCTACAGCATCATTAGATGATGTCCATATTGGATCTTCATCAGTTCCAATTACAATAGCGCTTATTTCTAAAGTTTGACCAACCTTTAATTCCTCAGATTCAGTATCAACTTCAAATACTATTTCTTCTGTAGTTGTTTTATCTTCTTTGGTTGTTGTATCTTCTAAAGATGTAGTAATACTTTCTTTTGTGCTTGTTTGATTATTATCTTGTGTTGTTGTTTTTTTGTCCTTACAGCCTACAAGAGATAATAATAAAACTAAAATTAAAGATGATAATTTAATTATTTTTTTCATTTTACCTCCATATTATGCTGGATTGTTAACTACTGTAACAGATATTTCTTCTTGTAGTTTAACTCCATTAAATGTTGTATTTACTAATATTTTGCATTCACCTGTACTAATACCTTTAATCATTCCATTATTGACAGTTGCGATTTCTGTATTTGATGATGACCAAACGAGTTCAGCATCATGATATTCTTGATTGTTAAAGAATACATAAGCGCTAAATTCTATTTCTCCACCAACTCTAGGCATACATTCTGTATCTGATAATACAAGTACTGGATAAGAGATATTATTATTTACCTTAACATTTAGTGATAATGTAATTCCATGAATGGATGCTGTAATAACGCATTCTCCTACTTCTATTCCGTTTATAACGCCGCCATTAACAGTGGCAACTCCTTCATCACTTGAAGTCCAAGTAATAGCATCATCTGTTCCAATTAAAGTGTAGTTAATAGTGTATCTATCATACTTTAGAAGTTCTACATTTTCTTCCATATAGAATTGAATATTAGCTTCTTTTGTCGTAGAAACATCTTCTGTAGTTGGTTTATCTTCTATAGTTGTTGTTTCTTGTTTTTGAGTAGTTGTAGTTTTATCTTTTTTACATGCGACTAAAGATAAAGATAACACTAAAATGATTGCTAATAATAAATGTTTGCTTTTCATATTTATTACCATCCCCATGATTTTAAAACATTATCTAGAGAATTAGCTTCGCTAGCTTTAACGATTCCAAACTTTGCACAATCAATTCTAAATTGTTTTACATATTCATTAACTTCAATTGTATTTCCGATATATGTTTGATATTGTTCAATCATCATATATCTGATTGAAATAGTTTCAAGATTGATTCTAGAATATAATTTCTCATAAAGTTCTGGATCAGTATATTTATATTTCAAAATTGATTCATATGCTAAATCGGCATATTGTAAATATTTTTGACATTGAGTTACAGGGAATTGATCTGTATGATTATTTAAAGTTGCATACGCTCTATATGAATAGAACCAGTCAAGCATATATGGAGCAGCATCCTTATAATAATGATTCATAAAGTCTTCAATTAAATCATTAGTATTTAAATTGCAGTTCCATTCTTGCATAGCTTCAACATACATATGAAGTCTAGACCAGTCAGAGTTAGCCATATTATCATATGCCATTAGATTATATAATAATTTTCCACCAGCTTCTGTGTAGAACTGAATTGAAGATGTTATCTTATTCCAAGAATCATATGGATGCATATAGTTACCATAATTTTCTTCATATTCCCAAACTGCAAAATGCTTACAAATCTTTTTATAAGTATTCATATAAGTTGCAATTTGTTGTACCTCTGGATCAGTATATGCAAATTTATGATTTTTATTAATAGGAGCAAACTGAATACCAACATTATCAGGAAGCATAAAGTAATTTATATCTTCTTGTGTTCTAATTGATGGAGGTACAAGTGTTGCCCAATATGCAAATCCATAAATTATAACATCAGTTGGACGTCCTGACTCTTCACAAGCCTGTTTGAATTTTGGACCAAGTATTTGTAAGAACTTAAGCATTGTAGATGATGGAGCGCCTCCATGCTTATCCATAATTGCTCTACAAGAATCACAATAACACCAATCCATATTAT
>CALCVH010000108.1 GCA_937907585.1 uncultured Bacillota bacterium
CTATTTCATAGTTTGCACGTCATTTTTCGCGTGCTTTAATATAATACCATTTGTTTATAATAAAGTCAACAACTAATTTTTAAAAAAATTTTTATTGAGGATTGCTGCTGCTTTTTATGCTCTATTTTTTATTAAAAAATACTTTTTTAAAGGATTTTATTGTAATTAATGCTAAAAATGGTTATTATACACTTGAGGAGTGAACATTATGATCAGTAGAAGAAAAGTTTTTAATTACCTAAAGGATGAAAAAAATAAAGATATCTTTTATGATAGGTTTAAAAATAATTTTATTGTTTTTGATGAAAAAGAAATTGCTAAATTAGAAAAGTATAATTTTGAAGATTTGGGTCCTGTAGAAAAAGACAAACTTTTAACATATGATGAATGTTACGATGATGATGCAACATATGTCCATTTACCTGCATTAAAGAATACTTATTTAGTTAAACAGTATGCTAAGAAGATAAAGAATAAAGAATTGCTTGAGCTATGTAAGACAAGAAAAAGCTTCAGCTATTTACTTATATATATAAAGGAACATGATCTTGAAAAATCATGGAATAGATTTTATAGAAATGCTATCAATCAGATTATTGATGACTGGTTAATTATGAATGAACTAGATAGTTTTGTTCCTAGTAAAGATGAAGCGAGAACTCTATATGAACTAACCAATGAAGTATTAGAACTTCAGCCATGGAAATATTTTTCTGATTTAGATGATTTTGTTATAGAAGTTCCTGGTGGAATGATAATAACTTATACTATTCTAGGCCAAGCAAACAAGCAATATGGAGTATGTATGTATTTTGGTGAAGAAGAATTCAACAACCACATACTTGAAAGAAATATGGTTTGTTCGAACAGTGAATCTGCGATAGCTGGATTCATTAAAGATAGTTACAATCTCTATTATGATGAATTAGAAGACTTAGATGATTTTGATCTTGATTTACTTAAAAAAGCTGATGTTAAAATCAACAATGATAGATATTATCCAAACTACCTTGTTATGAAAAAAGGTTTAATGCCTACAAGTATAATGAATAAGTTTACTTATGACACATTCGTTTTTGGATTAATTTTATTAATTAAATTCTTGTTTGTATATACTAAAAAAACTCATAAGCACGATTCTGAATTCCATTATAAAGTTCAATATAACTTTAATGAAATGACTTATAAAAAAATGAAGTTTCCATTTTTACCATCTCCAGAATATCTTCAAATAATAAATTCTGAAACAATAGAGCGTTTTAGAAGTGAAGCAGAAACATTTGATGGAGCATATTATTGTGGTGTTGATATCTTGCCTGCTCCTGTAAATTATGGTGATTATAACGCAATAACTTTCTTAATCATAATCCTTGATGAAGACAAAAACATCATCTATTCAGAACCAGTAAATAATCCTAATGGTGAATATATGAAAGAGATTGCTTATGCTATAAGTGGCTTCTTTATTAATAATGGTGTTCCAAAAAAGTTATATGCTTCTAATCAGATAATGTTATATATACTATTATCTTTAATGGGAGATATGGCGAAAGTCAAAATGATTGATGATGATAAGATATTCAATAGAATATATCATGATTTATATGAACAATTTAAACAGTTACATGAAGAAAATAATATAGTTGCTTAAGATAATAAAAGAACGACCCAAAAATCGTTCTTTTATTATGTTTTATTGTTCTATTTTATTTGTATTACCAATCTAATAACATCCTGTATTAGAATGTAACCCATAAATCCAAGCAATAGATAGAATACGATATTGATTATCCAAGCTTCTACTTTTGGATTGATCTTTTTACCTGTTATTCCTTCAATGAATAGGAATACAATTCTGCCGCCATCTAATGCAGGAATTGGTAATAAGTTAATTATGCCTAAGTTAATTGATAATAATCCAATCCAGTATAGTAAGCTCGCAAAGCCACCTGATGCATATGTTGCGGTTTGATTTAATATAGTGATAAATCCACCTAAATCATTTACTCCTACTTCTTTAGATGTTAATAATTTACCTAATGTAGAGAAGATAATTGTCGCTGCTTTCCAGAATGATTTAAGTCCATTTAATATGCAAGGGAAGAATTTAATAGTAGTTTTCGCAGATATTCCTATCTGTTTTATAACTGACTCATATCCTTGAGATTTTAATAGATCATCAGAATATACTTCATATGTTCCAGATAGTTGATCAGTTAGTTCGCCTCTATTATATTTGAATTGAATTTTACCACCATCGATTTCATCCGCAACTTTATAGAATTGATCCCAGCTTGTCAGTTCTATAAACTCACCTTCATTATATGAATATGCAGTAATTTCATCACCATTTTCTAGTAATCCATCTTGTTTAGCTCTAGTTTTGTTTGTTCCTATTAGAGCGTTTTTAGACTCAACAGTGATAAAGAGTTTCTCCATATCACTATAAGATAAACTAGATGAGATACCTATATTTTGTAAATAATATTGTGCATAAACTGTTTTGGTATCAGTTGTGCCTTTTCTTTCATATGTTATTTCTAAAGCTCTAGAATCTGTTCCATATACAGCTTCATGAATATCATCATTAGATGAAATTTCATAGCTGCCTATTTTAATAATCTTATCATTTTTAGATAAACCAGCTAATTCAGCACCACTATTTTTAGAAACATCGCCTATTACTGGATCATTAGATGCGATTCCAGTAATAAATCCAAGAAGCAAGAATACTACAAAAGCTAAAATAATATTATTTAAAGGTCCACCTAATACTACAAAGAATCTTTGCCATACTGTTTTAGATGAGAATCTTCTTTCTTCTGGAGCTATCTGCATCTCTTCTTTCTTGCTGTAGACAATAACCGCATCTCTATTAACTTCATATTCGTTTAAAGATAGTGGAGACATATCTTTACCAAATAGCTCAACAGATTCAACAGTAATAGTTTCTAAATCGCTATAATCTGGATTATCAGTTTTCATTATTATTTTAGATACTTTTCCTGATTCGTCTAAAACTAATTTAACCTGATCTCCAACTTTTATTAATTCTGTTCCATCTTCTTCTTCGCCACTCATTGCGCAGAATCCACCAATTGGAATCGCTCTTATTGACCAATATGTTTCACCCTTCTTCTTTGATACAATCTTAGGTCCCATACCAAAAGCGAATTCAGTAACTAATATTCCTGCTTTTTTAGCGAAGAAATAGTGTCCATATTCGTGCCAACAAACAACTATAGCGAGAATAAGTATAAACAACAATATGTATAATACAATCATAATTTCACCTAATCACCATATCTTTTTAATATAGTTTCTTTTACTATATTATCATACTTGAGAATATTTTCAAGTGAAGCAATATCATTGTTCACAAACTCTTCTAATGCATTCTTATTTATTGTATAAATGTCAGTGAATTTTATCTTTCCATCAAGAAATAACTTCACAGATGCTTCATTCGCGCTATTTAGTACCGCAGGATTACATCCTCCTCTATTAAGTGCGATATAAGCTAATTCTAGACAAGGGTATCTATTATTATCTATTTCTCTAAAATGAAATTCACTATCATCATGTTTTTCTAGTTCATATCTAATAGATGGATAATATAAAGCTCTCATTATAGGATTCTTCATAGAAGCTTTATCTACACCTTTAATAATTCTTCCATCCTTTAACTTAATCATTGAATGAACTAAGGATTCCATATTGATTATGGTTTTAATCTTATCTAATGGGAATTTAAAAAGATAATAAGCTTCTATCACTTCAAAACCCTTATTCATCATAGTCGCTGAATCAACTGTTATTTTTTTACCCATTTTCCAGTTAGGATGATTCAAAACTTCATTAATAGATACATCTTTTAATTTATCTAATGGATAATCTCTAAAAGGACCGCCTGATGCGGTAATCGTTAGTTCATCAACATTTTCTTTACCATATTTATCTAGTAATTCCCAGATAGATGAATGTTCTGAATCGATAGGATATAAAGTTCCATTATATTTTTTTAAATATTCATATACTAAACTACCACCAATTACTAGTGTTTCTTTATTCGATAATAATACTTTTTTATGATGCTTAATAGCTTCTAATGTAGGAACTAATCCAGCTGAACCAACTAATGAATTTAAGATAGTATCAGCTTCATCTAAGCTAGCCATAGTTTTTAACGCATCAACCCCATAATAGAATTTAACGTCTTTATATTTATTAATTAGATAGTCATTCTTTTCTATTGTAGAAACATATAAAGGGTTAAATTCTTCAATCTGACTATCTAATAAATTAATATTGTATCCACAAGAAAGACCAACGACTCTTTTGTCGTTAAATTCTTTTATTATATCTAGTGCTTGAGTTCCGATAGATCCAGTGGATCCAAGTATTACAATGTTTTCCATACTAAATCAATATAACTATATAAACGAATATAGCGACAGATACAAAGATATAAGAATCAAATCTATCTAATATTCCACCATGTCCAGGGAAGATATGAGAATAATCTTTTATTCCATAATGCCTTTTTAGTTTAGATGCGAATAGATCACCTATTTCATCAATAATAGATAACACTAATGAAAGAATTATAGTGAAAAGAATTTGTAAGAATACATTAATATCACCAAATATGAATCTAGATACACCTGTTAACATCGCTAAGAGTGTACCAAATACTACCGCAAACACAGTTCCCGCAATAGATCCCTCCCATGATTTTTTAGGGCTGATTGGAGATAATTTATGTTTTCCAAAAGCTTTGCCAAAGAAATACGCAAACATATCTGTCATTATACAAACTACTATTCCATATAGTAAAACAAACAATCCTTCTCTATATAATCCTGTTTCAAAGTTTCTGATTAGCGCCATAGACGCAAATCCAATAGATGGATAAAATAATGTAATTAGACTATTACCTAGTGTTTCTACGTTAGAATTCTTTGTAAATATCATTAAGAATCCTTGAACTAAAAAGACTATTCCAATTACCATCATTAAATATTTATATGTATCATAGGTATTAATAGAGAATATTATCACAATAGACGCATATACTAAAACGGATAATACCATATCTATAATGTTATAGAAACCCCACTTATTATCTTTTTTAAACATCTTCTCTAGTTCATATGCGGCGCCTAGTGTTAATAATCCTAAGAATATATCAATTACTATTCCGCCAAAGAAAGCTATAGGAAGTATGACTATAGTAAGCACTGCGGCAGTAATAGTTCTAGTCTTTAAATCGCTCATTATTCTTTAATACCTCCATATCTTCTATTTCTTTTATTATAGTCATCTATTGCCTTATCTAGATCTTCACTATGAAAATCAGGCCAATATGTATCAACGAAATATAATTCAGCATAAGCGCATTCTAATAATAAATAGTTAGATAGTCTCTTTTCTCCTCCAGGTCTAATAAGTAAATCAACAGGAGGAAAATCTTTTGTAGATAGATAATTAAATATTGTTTTATCATCAACATCAATATTTTCTTCCTTTATTTTGTTTATGGCGCTTGCGATATCATTTAATGCGCCATAATCAAAACAAACATTGAGAATCATTCCTGTGCACTCTTTAGTTCTTTCTACTATAGTATCAAAAGCTTGTAAGGTGTTTTTAGGCATTCTGTCTCTTCTACCAGAAACATGAATCTTGATATTGTTTTTAATATACCTTTCTACATTTTTAGCGAGTTCAATAGGAACACGCATTAAAAAATCAACTTCCGTTTTAGGTCTATTCCAATTCTCTGTAGAAAAACAATATATACTTAGATACTTAACTCCGAGTTCCTGAGCGTATAGCGCAACAGGTTCTATATTTTTATATCCAACTGTATGACCTTCTATTCTTATTTTTCCTCTTTGTTTAGCCCATCTACCATTACCATCAAGTATTAGAGCTATATGTTTTGGTATTACTCTTTCCATATACTTTCACCGCTATAGTTTATTATCTATCACTACTATATTTTAACAAAAAATAGATTTTATTCACAAGAACAATATAAATATTGTTAGATTATTAAAACACCACAGGCTTTATTTCTTGTGGTGTTTTAATATATCATCAAATATTTTAAAATATCTTTTTCCAAGTTTATATGCGCTTATTCTTGAAAAATGGATATCATCATTTGTGTTTTTATCTATTTCTATATTTGATTTTAGTCCTTTAGATGATGCGATACCATTATTTTTAGTAAGTTCATATATAGCATCGTTAGTTGCGTTATATATAGCTTCAGCTTTTTCAGTATATCCAGTATCAGTCCAAGATTTAGCAAATTCGCCACCAATTAAAATCATATCATTTAATTTATATCTATTCTTATAGTCCAAAAACTGGTTATAGAATCCATTTTTATAGAAATCATATCTTTCTTTATAGCTTAAATCTTTTTGTTCATAGGCATCATGTTCACCTTGATGCCACAAGGTGACAACAATTCTATTTTCTTTATTTAAAGATAATGCATAATCAACTAGTTTGATAGTTCTATTATATAATGGTGAATCTATTCCCCATTCATTTCTAGAAAAACCTGTTCCACCAACCGCACATCTTACAACTAATATATTTCTGTCTTCTTTTAAATAACCATTATTAATATATTCTTTTATAAATGATGAAACAAATGACGCTCTTCTTAATCCGTCTAAACCCATCTTTTCTTCGAATAACGATATAAACGGGTCTATGTTTTTAGAATAAACTAGATTTGTATAATCTTCTTTTACATCTAAATAACATGGATTTTTATCATTTAATTCATATACATTATTCTGAAATTTAATGGTTAATTCTTCGTTGCTTAAACCATTTCCTTCCGCATTTGATTGTCCCATTAAAACAATAATATCAAACTTTAATTCATTATAGTTCTTCATTTTGATCTCCATAGATTATAACTTCATAATTTATTGTTGGTTTATCTAAAACATTTGGTTCTTTTACATTATAATCTATTATTGGTTCTTTGTTTTCTTTTTCTTTATACACTTTGATTCCATTATAGATAATATTATGAATATGAGAATATCTATTTTTTCTTACAATAGACATTTTTTCATCTAATTCTTTAAAGTAATCACCTAAGAAGTATTCGTATGTAGATATATTAATAAGCTTAGGCATATAATCTTTTAAAATTGGTTTATAGATAGAATTATTACAATCTTCCATTATTTCCATCATTTCATTGTGATTAAATTCAACATTAATATTTTTGTACTCTATATCGCATATTTCAGCATAATCACCAGATTGGATGTCCATCGCAACTGCGGAATTATGTATTAAGTTACAATTATAATACTTAACATTGCTTATTTTGTTACAAAGGGTTTCTAGTCCTATTTCTAAGGTTCTTCCCCATCCACACCATAATATATTGTTTTCAATTAAAATATTTTCAGAATCATATTCTTTGTAGTCATATATTCCCTTAATACATATTGTGTCATCAAAAACATGTATTAAAGAATTAGATACACTTATATCTCTTGAGTTAACAATGTCGATTCCGTCAGTATTATATTTATAATGACCTATGATATTAATATTATTTATATGTATATTGTTTGAATGAAACATACTGATAACCCAGTTTGACGAATCAATTAGAGTGATTGAATCAATGATTATATCATTTGAATCATACATTCGCAAACATCCGTTACTTTTATCTGAATAACAATCAGGTACGTTCCTTATTTCTAAAGAATCATCTAAAATACCGTAGCCGTATATCCTAACATTTGATACATTTTTAGAAATGATAAAGCCTTTAACGTGCGAGTTTTCTTTTAGAAACACTCTATCTCCGCTCTTTAGTTCTATTTTATTTCGAATATGCACTCCTTCATCAAATGTTATGGTAGGGTTTCCATATTCTTTGAAATCTCTATATATATCTATAATAATATGTAACGCATTATGGAAATCATCTAATTCAAACACATATTTACCAGGTTTTAGATATAGTTTAAAAAGGCCATTTTCATAGATAGGTTTAATACCATAACTAATTGGTCTAATGTAATATTTATCGAAAACAATATTAGGCTTAATGGTGATTTCAACTTCTTCTTTATCTGTAACAATATGAAAATAACCATTTTCTTCTGTTTGAGAAAATGGTCTTTGGTGTCCTGGCCAAGGTGTATTAAATGGTTCTTTGGACACTCTTAAAGATGATGGAGCGTATTCGACTCCATCAACTAAAACATTCATTATTTTATATTTAGGCAAAGATTTATTATTAATTACCTTAATCATTTTAGTTTATTTCTAAATATCCAGCAGTATGTCCAGGCATTGTTACATCGCCGTTGTTATCAATATCTATCGTACTACCATCAAGCAATTTAATTTTGCCATTTTTATAATCTACATTAAAAGACTTGTTTTCACTATTGAAATTTACAAACAATTGAATATCTTTATTATCAAATAAATATCTTGTAGATATTATTTCTTCAAGCTCTCTAACTAAATTGGCTCTATCTATTTTTTCTATATACTTTCCACAGTCAACTTTTAATGGTTTAATCATTTTTCCATATCTTAAATGATTATATAGAGGTCCATTTCTTAGATCATTTAGCATTTTTGAATATCTCAAGTATTCTTCTTGATCCGGTTCATCATCATCGTTCCACGCTACATTCCATTCCCAATTTATCTTTCCATCATTTTTAAGCATAAATGTTAGAATATCACCTTGAGCAAATGAGTATCCAGTTCTATAGAAGATGTTATCAGGGTATTTTTTAGTATCGAGTAATCTTGTAGCGGTTGTATGATTTCCCATAAAATTAACAACGTATTCGCCAAAACAATAATGATACATTGGAACAGGAATTCCGTACATTAAATCTAGATTGTATCTAATATCGTTAAATCTAAGTTTATCTAACAAAGGTTCGCATGCTGCAGCTTCACATCCAATAATAGTATTTTTATTTGGATGGTATTTTTTGAATTCTTCTCTCATTATATCAGAGATTTCACTCATCGATTCTGCCATCCACCTACCAGGTATTTCAACATGACCATGGTTGTTTGCATAACAAGGATAAGTGTTACCACCTAAGTCTTGATCAAAAAATTGTATATAATCTAAATTTGTACCTTTAGCTATATTTTCAGCTTCTTTTCTTGCTATCTCTTTAGTTTCAGCACAAGCAGGGCATAGTTCATATCCATTTCTGATATGGAAACATGTTGTTGTATATTCTAAATTTCTTTTTGGTCCTCTTTGAACGATCTTATCTATATTATTCTTTTTAAAGTCTTCTTCTCTATTATATGGATAATATAAATGTTTTTCAGTCCAACCTAAACCACTACAATAAAGCCCAAATAAATTGTCTTTATCATGTATGCCTTTTTCAAGTTCATCAAAATATTTCTTTTCTCCAAAAGGTGGCCATACATAAGGAGGTGCCCATGGCGCAGTTCCTTCCCAATGCATTAATAGTACCATTTGCCTATTGTTAAAATAGTTTTGATATTTTTCTATATATGGTAAACATTTAGTATAAGGATAGTATTCTTTTTTTGATTTATCGTTATCAGTATCGCACTTTCCTCTTATAGGAAAAGTGATAACCGTCAATGGTTCAAACATCCATTTTGGTAATTCTTTATTATCTATTAGTTTATTGAATGAAAGTATCTTAGATGAATATAACCACTTTCTATATATTTCAGATGCATCATAATAATTTCCTTTAAACACACCAAGAACGACATCATAATCGTACTCAAATACATTTGATTCCTCATCGATATATACTTGTTCTATTAATCTAATTCCGTTATTTTCTGGTTTCCATTCAATTAATTTAACTCTACAATTTTCATCGTGAGAAGCTAAATATAAACCATTAATGCCATTATAATAAGCCATGTATTGCATAGGACAAGCTCCAGGATATATACCTTGCCATCCTTTAGCAGGATATATAGTATAATCTGCATGGCTCATTAATTCAGTTCTAAAATTTTCATCAATTATTTCAACGCCTTCCATAGCTGGCCAAAAGAGTCTATAATCATCATATCCTAATCTATTCTTTATAGTTAATCCAGGATATAAAGAACATTCTAATTTCAAATTAGAATTGTTTTCTATCTTTAACCTCATTTTAATTAAATCAGAATCATCAAACAATAAGTATGCAGTAACATTTATATTTAAATTACCAAAATTTGAATAATAAATAGTTGTTTTATTATTGTCCTCTGTGATTTTATCAACACGTCCATTTGATACTGTAGTTCTGTTGCCTGATTTATCTAATAATGATAGCGTAACAAGTGGTGTTTCACACTCGATATAATCAAAACCAGATTCATCAATAAAAGAAATAATATTTCCTGTTTCTCTAGATAAAGTTAGCTTATAATTATTTTTCATATTTATAATACCTTCAACAATTCTTTTGCGATCATCTTCATTCCATAATCATTAGGATGTTTCTTAACTCCGCCATGTTCGTATTCTGTTAATGCTTTGCATTCATCCATATCTCCATATTTCCAGATAGGAACATAGATATAGTTATTATCTTTCGCTACTTTTTCGATTGGAATGTCAATTGGTTCATATCTCCAAAATAACGATGTAACTATTTTCTTACAATGATTATTAAAGAAATATTTAGTCATGAAATCAAAATGTTTATAAAAATCTTCAGTTTTTAAAAGTTCCATATTAGAATTTTCGCCAAATCTAATTATAACTATATCAGCATCAAATTCTTTAACAATTTCATATTCTTTTAAAACCTCAAGATCTTTATTGAAATTATATTCCCAGTTAACTGCTTGGCACATACAAAAGCTTATATCACCATATTTCTTTTCTAACTCTTTAATCAAAATATGAACATAATCATTTTCTATTGATGAAGCAGCCATTCCGCAATCATGATACCATCCGATAGATTCTAGTGGAGCATGTCTTGTTATAGAATTGCCAATAAAAAGTACCTTCAATTTAGAATTCTTCTTAATTGTAAACCAAATGTACTTACTATCTTTAAATTGAGTCTTAACAGAAACTGTATTTTCTAGTATATCTTTATTCATGACAAACCTCTTATATTGGGGAGTGAGATATCTCACTCCCCTTTTTTAATTATGATAATGTATTAACTTGTATTCCAGTTAAATCAGTATTACCGTCTCTAGCTAATACTAATGATGCAATATGTGTGTTAATTGTAGTATTTGTGAACGAACAATCAGTTACATTATGAGCAATACCATCAACACCTGTTCCAGCCGCACCGTCAAGTTCAATATTAATTGTTAGATTATTGGCAGTTACATTAGTGCACCACACACCAAGAGCGCCACATGATGGAGCTTCTATCCATCCTACACCAGGAGCGACAAATCTAGTAACATCACTATCAAATGATACAGTCATCGTTACATTAGTAACTGTT
>CALCVH010000109.1 GCA_937907585.1 uncultured Bacillota bacterium
TCTAGGTTAGTCTTAGATTTATTTTCTCCATTTTCGCCATAATAAATATTTGCTTTACCTGTTTCTGCGTTTAGATCAAGAATGAAATATGTTAGATTAGTATCATATGCATAATCAAGTACATATGTTCCTGTTAATCCGTTATATTCAAATTCATTAGCTGATAAAGTTTCGCCCATCTTTTTAGATACATAACTTAAATCAGTTTTTCTTGATACTCTCTTATAAGATACAGATGATTGATATTTATTGCCAAATATCGCAACATGTGTCATATTTAATGTTTTACTAAATAATTTAAATAATAATCCTAAAGATTCATGTCCATTTCCAGGTAGACCTGAAGAACTATTGCTTACACCATTAGTATAATAAATTTCTCTAATCTTGTTTGTTTCTTCAGTATCATATTCATAAGTGATTCTTACTTCTTCTGCTTTTAATGGATGATTATTTGACTTATATACATAATAACCAGTTCCATCAGATGAAATAACTAGGTATGCTTTAATAGAATTAACTTTTAACATATTATCTTTGTCTTCATCTGCTTCAGCATCTTTTAGTCTATATGTATATTTAGTTAATTCATATGTACCAGTTAAATCCTTCATATATCCAGGCTTAGATTGATAACATGATACTAAAAAGAATGTTAGAGTAGCTAGAACGACGAATGATAAAATATGTAATATTTTTCTTTTCATTTTCTTTCACCTCTTTACTATATATTAGTCTTATTTATTAAAATAGTCAATTATATTGACTTATTTTACATTTCTTAAGCCGAATGATTCTAGATAATTCTTAATTTGTTCTTTTTTATGACCATAAAAAACTAAATGGTGATTTCCAAGTGATGATTTTAAGAAATAGCTAACACCATTATTTAGTTTTATTTTTATTTGTGTTCTACATCTATCTAATCTATATTCATTATTTAATATAGTTCCTTCTTCAGCGTAAAACTCATTTAATGCGCTATTAATCTTTAATATAGTCACATCTTCTTTTGCCATCTCTCCATGTAAACCTATACCAATGCCTGATTCAAAATGAGTATCATATATTATTTTATTAGCCATATCTAATGGTAAAGTACAATGCGCTAATTCGATAGTGTTTGTTAATGGGTTAATCCACTGTGGATTAGCTTGGAAAGAATGTTTATTTAGATGTTTTAATATAATATATGCGCTTATCATTGATGGAATATCGCCTTCACAAGATGCGATAATATTATCTTTATTAAATAGAGATAATGCTAAACAAGCACTAGATTTTATCTCTTTAATAATATCGAAACATCTTATTGTAAATCCATCTAAATGATATTTATTTACGATTTTCTTTAATCCTGAATATATTTTTAATGCTTTATTTACTTCTTTTTTATCATATTCAATATCTGTATTTTCATCTACTGTAGCGTTTTTAATTGTATCTATTACTTCTTCATTAGAAATATCAATTAAATCTATATTAAATATATTTTTAGCTTTAGTATAGTCAACATTAGATGATATTAACCAATCACTTGGTTTACCTAGTACCCCAAGTCTACCTGATAAATTATAAAATTTATTATTATATAGTTCAATTATTCTATTTGAGATATAATTAATATCTCCATGTAATACTTCACCTTTTCTAGAATTATCTTTTATAAATGTTAGTATTTCTAGACTAGCGGCCAAACTATTAGATGAACCATATGTTAAAAGATAATATGGTCCATTAAATTTAGTATATATTTCATCTTTAAATATGCCTTCACTACCACCAGATTGAACTAATATTAATAAGAAGTTATGCTTATTAATCTTAGATAAATCATCTATAAATAAGAAATTGAAATCCTTATTTATATTCTTTAAATCTTCAAGTAGTTTTGTAGATTCTTTGTTTATTAAATCTCCATAAGACATCATAGATTTAATTGGATAAATATAAATGTTTTTCATATTGCTTCACCTTTTTCTATTTATATTATACTATATTTTAAAAAGAAAAATGGGATAACCCATTTAATCTTTATTCGATAAATAATCTTTTTTCTACTTCCTGACAAATATAGTGATAGATTGGAAGATGATATTCTTGAACTCTATATGTAATATCTGATGGCGCCTTTATAGTAACATCAGCTAATTCTGATAACATAGAATCTTTAGAACCAGTTAAAGCGATAGTTTTAAGGCCTAACGCTTTCGCTACTTTAAACGCATTAACTACATTTTTACTATTTCCTGATGTTGATAAACCTATTAAACAATCGAATCTTGAATTATAAGAATATCCATATACAAGTTGAGCGTAACATAGGGATGCATCTTTATCATTAGCGTAAGCGCTTAATAGAGCGCTTTCAGCTGTTAAATCTATACATGGAACACCCATTTCTAACATATTAGATAAATGCTTCCCATCTTCATATTTTTCTAATTCTTTTTTAGTAATTGGATCAATACTTCTTTTTAACATAAAACTCTTCATAAGTTCACCAGTAATATGAGCTGAATCAGCGCTTGATCCACCATTACCACAAACTAGTATTTTAGAATTATGTTTATATGTCTCAACAAGTATATCAATAGCTTTTTCAATATCATTTTTAAGTGGTAATAATTCTTTATAGTTTTCAAATAAACCCATCTTATTCCTCCAATAGTGGCGCTACACTAGAATATAAATCTATTTCTTCTTTCAAAGCCGCAGGCTTAATTATACAATCATTAAAATTCTGTTCTAAAGATAATTCTTTAGCTTTCTTTATAGCTTTTTCTTCTAATAATCCTAAATTTCTTGGATAGATTCCACCTATCACAACCATATCTGGATTAAATAAGTCAATCACTATTGATATAGTCTCTCCTAGATACATCGCAATATCGTTTACTATATTTAAAGCTTTAGGATCATTTTTTAAAGCCAAGCTAAATACATCTTTAGCGGTTACTTCTTTACCTAGTATAGTAGATGAATATCTCCCTATAGAACCACCACTTAAAAAGCCTTCAACGCTTCCTTTTTTATTATATCCTACTGGTCCATCTACTCTTAAAGACAAATGTCCTATTTCACCAGCCATAGAATTCTTACCAGTATATAATTTTTTATTTAGTATTAAGCCTGCGCCAAATCCTGTACCAAATGTAAAAAATATCATATTATTAGTGCCTATTCCACTACCAAAATAGAATTCCGCTAATGCGCAAGCATCCGCATCATTTGTAAGAATAGTTCTAACATTATACCTATCTTTAAACATTCTAACTATTTCAGTATTATTAAACCCAGGTAAATGAGGAGGTTTATTGATTGTTCCTTTCTCTTTATCTAATGGAGAACCAACTATAATAGATATCGCACTAAAATTATCGAATTTATCGACTATTTCAAATATTTTATTAATTGTGTTTAAATCACTATTAGCGTCTGTTTTAAAAACAGTTGTGCTTAATGATTCAACTAATCTATCCTCTTTTGATACATTGCATAAGTTAACACTTGTTTTTGTACCACCTATAGAGATACCTACAAATTTATCCATTGGACCTCCAATATTATTTAATTAAGATTGAAAGTATAACCACCAGTTATATTATTACTTTTACTATATCACTATTTAATAAATAGAAACATTGTTTTTTATGATTTTGAACTTGTTTGTTCAGTCTGGACAAACAAGTATTTACCACTCTTTTTAATAATTTGTTTTAGTCTATAATTCTTATCAAAAGCATATCTTTCTGATATATGATTAAGATCTAATAAGCTTCTAATACACCATTCTGGATCTTGTGTATGATATGAATAATATACTGAGTTCATCTGTCTATATTTAAATAACTTCATGACGTAACTAGTACTGTGTTCTCTAGTATACGCAATATAACGGTACATATATCCCATCCAAAATAATGATGATTTTGAATATTTTTCTTTTCCATATGAAGTATCACCAAATTGTTTTTGTATACTTTGAATTCCTTCATTTACATCATATGAAATATATTTATTACTATCAAGTTCTTTTAATAAATCAGAATGTAAAAATCTTCTTAAGAATATAGGACTAGAACATTTTAAATCTGCAGATTTTTCAAATAACTTTCCTTGATATTCCGCTAACAACAATCCATTATGATCAAATTCTTTCATTTTAATATTTCCTCAATATATAATCCTGTTTTATATTCACGCTTTGCGATTTTTAATTTAGTATCTATTTCATATCCTCTTTCAACAAGTCTTTCTTTAAAATCCGCACGTTCAGGATTAGAAATATAGTATTTTTCAATTGGTTGTAATTTATTTATGGCTTTATCAGTCTTAAAAACATATTGCATTCCTAAGTTAGAAGCTGACAAAGAATGTAGTGCGACATCCGTATTTATTTCTCCATCAGTAAACTGCGCCATTATATAGAACATCTTATTATCCGCTATTGGGGCGATTATTACATCTGCGCTTTCAATTTCACTAACTATTTTTTTAACGATTTCATTATCCTCATATTGTTTTATTGTCCCTCTATAATGACAAATCGCTAACATCCATTCTAAATCACAATTAAATTTTTTGATTTTTAAATCGTCTAAAGAATAGCTAAATGAATAAACTGAAGAGTTATCTTTTTCACAGACAAAGGATAATGCTTGATCATATGTTTCTCCTAAATTAAATCCATTTCCAAAATCGCAATTATCTCTCGAGCCTTCAACTGATATAATATTTAGCCCCTCTTTAGAACCATGAAATAAAACTCTTTGATATTCTTCTCTTATCAATTCTTCCTTTACTTTATTAAGTCGATAATTGTTTAAATATGCATAAGAATATATCTTTTCACATACTTCTTTCCCAGGGTTTTTTTCTTTTGATATTTCTTCTAAGGTTGTACGTGAGATGCTTGATTTATCTGAAAAATCAAGAAGATTAATATTTTCAGAATCTAACATGAATTCAATATCATTAAAAACAGTATAATCTAAACTTATTTTTAACATTGTATTTACCCCTTTGCTTGTTATACTTATATTATATCAAAATAAACTTGTTTGTCCAGTCTGGACAAACAAGTTTTTAAATTATTTAATTTCATCCACAACCAAAAGAGGATGGAGTATTCTCGTATGGTTTGATAAATTAGAATGTAAAAATCTTCTTAAGAATATAGGTCTGGAACATTTTAAATCTGCAGTTTTTTCGAATTACTTTCCTTGATATTCCGCTAACAACAATCCATTATGTTCAAATTCTTTCATATTAAGTCCTCGATATATGATTCTTGTATCACTCGTAAGGATACTTATAATTTTAATTGGTCTATCAATAATATTTAACTAAAAGAATAACGAACAAACTAATTGAGCTTCAAGTCTAATCATAAAATCTGATGGGTGATTGATATTATTTCCTGTAATATCTACCCAATCTTTAATAGTTAATACATATTTAGATAATGAAGTCATATCCGCAAAAGCTACATTATTCTTTTCAGATAAAGATTTAAGCACTTCAATATAATCTTCACAATTTCCAGCCATATTACCAATCGAACTTGCTGCATCACGATTAGGAATTGGTGTTGAGATTAATATGAATTCACAATCTGGATTAGACGCAAGAACCTTCTTCATCATAGTTTGTATGTTTGCGCCATATGTATTAGGATCTAAATTGAATGTTCCATCATTTGCGCCAAATCCAATTACAACTAAATCTGGATTTTGATTAATGACTCTACTTTGAATTTCACTGCTTATTACACCATTATTAGTAGTCCAACCACCAACAGCTGTATTTATTTCTACTATATCACTATCTTCAAATTGACTCATCAATTTTTTTGTGATTAATTTTGATAAAATAGGCATTTTAGGCTCAACTTTATTAAATCCACTAGAATTGCATCCAGTCATTATTGAGTCACCATAATAAACAATTGTTAGTGGTTCATGGTTTTCTAACTTCTTCATTGTCTTAGGAAGCTTAGATTCATCTCTTTTTATTTCTGGTCCATTCCATTCAGTAGTTCTAATGTATGTTACTGATACTTGGCGTCTAGCGAAATAATCCCCTTCAGAATATACATAGTATTTTCCTTCTTCTTTAATAGATGGAAATACTGCATCTTTATTGTTTGGTTCATCTAAATAATAGTCTTCATATTTAGTTAGGCAAATTGATGAGCCTTCTACATAATGAAGTTTTCCATCAACAACTGTATAATCTTTTCCTTCTTCATAAAGAGTCTCTAGAGTATTATCTCTTACTTCTAACACTTTCGCAATAGGAAATAACAAACTTTTATCTTTTATTTCACCATTTTTATCCATAAAGAACATCACTGTTTCATTATAAATAACTTGGTTTTCCCATACTGGTTTCATGTATTTGCTTAATGAATAAGAATCACATTTAAGCATAGATTTTGAATATGATTCTAATATTTCATCGACTGATAATAAACCTTGTTTTTGAGTAACGCTTGGTTGATCCATACTATTTGTTTTACTTTCTGTAGTATTATTATTTGAACTGGATTTTTTACTAGAACATCCAACTAACAAAAGCGCAGTAATTAATAATAAAATTATAATTGTCTTTTTCATATAGCTCCTATAATATGTAAGAACATACTTCTAAATTATTATTATATTTTATTTGAACATAACAATAAGTTGACTCAGGAATGTTTAGATAATACTCAGTTAATCCTTCTATTACCTTAACATTTTTTGAATCCCATTGTGCAGATTTATCAGGTTTTTGAGCGTCTGTATAAACTATCTTAATAGAGTTTATTTCAACGTCTCCATAAGTTCTTATTTTAAGCGTTGGATTCTCTCTTGTTGGATTATTCATAATCTCTAAGAATTCACTTTCCATTCCACAATAGTATTTTGCGAAGAAAGGTAAATTGCCTTCTAAAGCACCTTTGTCTTGACCATGGTCAAATCCTTTTTTATATAGTACAAATCCATTTGCAGCTTTACTTGATCTGCTTGCGGCATCCATTGAAAATGCGAAATCTGTTGTAGAAGTTACATAGAACATCTTGCAGTTAGTTTGTTTTAATCCATTTAAATGGTCCCATCTATCTATTTGAGTTTGGCTTCCATAAATAGTTCTAAAGCCGCTGCATGATGAATCTAAAGATAGCGCTCCATAAATAGGCATACAGAAACTGATTCTATCATCATAGCCAACTACTATAGATGCGATCATTGAGCCCCAAGAAATACCAGTCATTCCTACTCTTTGTTTATCAACTTTATCTGAATTATATAGAATTGATGTCGCAAGAATTACAGCTGATGTTGCATGATACATCCATTGTTCGCTTAACGGTTTATCTACGTCGCTAAAGCCGACATTTGTAGGTCCACAAGTATATGTTTCATCATTTTCATACCTGTTTCTTTCCATATGGACATTATTATAGTTGCTGACACCTTTAATTGGTTCTGCACCTTCAGTATCCATCGCGATAGCAGCGAATCCTAAATCATTCCAATATTTTACCCAATCTGGAATTGCAGTACCTAATCCTCCATGAACAAGTACTATTGCAGGAACTTTATTATTCTCACTTGCATTTTCTGGATAGCCAATATATGCAGCAATCTTAGTTTGTTTACCATTATAAGTTATTGGAGATGCATAAAATAATCCATGAACTCCTTTAGGAAAATTTGGATCATCTGTAAAATCTAAAGATGGTTCTAATTCATATTCAGGTACATTCCATAATTCATCAGGATATTTCACATCACCTAAATTATATGTTTGATGTGTATCAATAATAGTTCTATTCATAAATTGATATTCATCTTTCTTTGTAGTGATTTGAGTAGTATCTTCTACATTTGGTGTAGTACTATTATTATTAGTATTTGGATTATTATTAGTTGATGAATTTGTATTTTTACATCCAACCAACATGAAAGCAATGATAAATATAAAAAGAATAATGCTTTTTTTCATTTCACTCTCCTATATTAAATTCAAACTTTATAAATTGATATTTAGTTAATTTAACTTGTTTATTAATATTTAATTTTGAAATAAAAATGTTTGTTTCTTGCGTATCATTACCGCCATTATATAATGTGACTAATAATTTATTATCTTTAATTCTAAGAGATACAAGTTCTACTTTATTATTAGATAATTCAATTAGTGAATCGCCCTTTTTACCAAATCCTCCATGTGGGAAGAATGATAATGCGAAGAGAGAATTTTCATTCTCGTATGCTTTAGATTCTGCAGTATTTTTATCGCCAACACCTAATCTAAATTTGAATTCTCTATAACCTATATCTATTCTGTCTGTATATCTATTTTGTTTTAATACTGGTCTATTATCGATTGGGTGTCCTGAATATGCAGGTGTTCTAAGTAAAGATAAACATAATGAATGATTAATATATGCTCCACCATATGTGCCATTATTAATCATAAATAGTCCATCATTATCATTGAATAATCCAACATAGTCATGGAATACAACTTCTTGACCTGTTTTAGATAATTCTTCGCTTCCAAACATTTCTCTACCAATAAACTTATCATCTATAACTGAAGGTATTTCAAGTTTTAAGCATTTAGATCTTTCGTTAAATAGAACTTTATACTCTAAATCAATCATTGATTCATTCTTATTGAAATAATATTTTATAAACGCATTTGAAGTATTATAGGTATATACACATTCAATTACTGTTCTTACATCGCCATCTTCAATTATTCTTGATGATGGTATTACGTTTTCAACTCCTGATAATAGAGTACCAGTTTTTTTATCAGCTAATACAAATTCTCCAATAAAATCACCTAATTTAGTATCTTGATTCATTGCCCAAGGGTCTTCTGAATCGCTATAAACTGATAATCTCAATGCATCTTTTAAATATTCAAATCCATTCTTTTTAATAGATACAATTCTACCATTATCAAAATTGAATAAAACTTTTAGTTCTCCACAGTTAAATTCCTTAACACCTTCATATATAGGATATGAAGATAAAGTTTTAACTTTGTATGGTCTACACTCAAAGAAGTTAATTGACATTGGGTCTAATTCAGCATAGAAAGTTATATGTTTTCTCCAGTCTAGGTTTAGATTACATTCTTCTTTTTCTACTTGTGAATCTAGTAGATTTCCATATCTATCATAAACGTGCATAAAGGTAAAGTTATCTTCCCAGTTTTGATCTTTTAATTGGAATTCAACTTCAACAATCTTTTTAACTTTATATGGAAGTGGATTATATACAAAGATTGGATAATTTCCATTCGCTTCATATTTTATGTTGTTAGATAGTTTGAAGAACGCTCTAGTCTTTATTCTTGATAATATCTCAAGTCCGTGATCAAGTCTTCTTATAGCGTCACTTTCTGCGCTTTTTATAACTGTTCCAGGAAGAATATCATGGAACTGAGAAAATAGTAAATCTTTTTCAGCGTCCTTTATATCTTCTGGATATTCCATATTTGTAAAAATCGATGCTTGAGATGCGATTTTTTCAGTCAAAAATAATTCTTTTTCAAGCTGTCTATATTTTTGTTTAACTAAAGACATTGATGTATAACATCCAGTATTGACAGCCCATAAAGATTTAGCAACTCTATGTTTACTAAACGCATCTTTATTCGATTCAAAATATCTATCTAATGTAGAATGATATATTGATAATTCGTTTTTAACCTCATCTTTATATCTATTGATATCGTTAATATCTTTTTCTGATGGTCCACCACCATGGTTGCCTACACCCCATAAAATCATTAGTGGATTTTCATTAATGTTTTCTATATTATATTTGATTTTATCTAAAGCGTGTCCTAATGCGCTATTATATAATTCATAGTGTCTTCTAACATTAACTATAGAATCATCATATCCAACCCAAGTAAATTCATTAGGAAATTCATTTGTTTTATTATTATGAGTAGGTCTACAACAAACATAATTGTCGTAACCCATATATTTTAAAATTTGAACTAGCCCTCTTGAATGTCCAAATGAATCAAAGTTCATCGCAGTATGGCATTTAACGCTAAAATGTTTCATAAAGAAATCATTTCCAACTTCAATTTGTCTAATCATCGCTTCACCAGATGGGATATTACAATCAGGTTGAAGATAAAAGCCACCCATTATTACCCATTTGCCTTGTTTAACTAGTTTTTTTATCCTTTCAAATAGATCTGGTTCATATTCTAAAACCCATTCATAAAGAAGTGCTTCATTATGACAAAATATAAAATCATCATTTTCTTCGCATAATCTAGCAGCTGTTCTAAATGTTGATATAGCTTCAGCGGCTCCTTCTTCCCATTTCCAAAGCCACACAGGATCAATATGTGCATTACAAATTAAATGTATAACTCTTTTCATTATTTAACCCTCACATCCATATCTCTAAAAGACATTTCAAGATTATATGTTCCTGGTAGTTCAAAACCAATATACATACCATTTATATAAAGATTTTCATATTTACTTCCAAGCATACATCCATCTTCTTGAGCTTTTTCAAAAGCTATTTTTATATAAGGTAAAATATTAAAATTTATTGAAACAGATGTTCCAACTTTAATCTCACCATTTCTATAAAAATTATTATTTTCAGCTAAATATTCACTATTCGCAACATTATAAATGAATTTATATGTTTGGCTCTCTTTACTATTGTTATCTTGTCTCGCAAATTCTTCTGTATATTCACATCTATTATCAAATATAGTCATACCAAGCCATAACATATCAGTGAAATTATCTGTTGCTTCATCATAGTTTGATATAAATAGATAGAACATACATTGAGCAGCATGCATATGTGGATGTGGTTCAATTCTCATTTTATCTTCATATCTTTCAAGAGTTGCGTTAAGCAAGATATTTACTTCAGTTTTATCTGAAACCTTTGTTAAGAATGATCTATTAATATCTCTAGCTATCAATAAATGAGGCCATTCCATATATGGTTCTCTATCACCATATACATAACATTTTTCACCTTCAAGACCTAAAACAAATTCACCAGTTGATGTATTTACTCTAAAGAATTTAGAAGGATTTGTATAAGTATATTCTGTTCCATTAGCTTTAAATGTTGTGATAGATTCATCATGGAATGCATATCTTGTTGACCACTGATCTATTTCCCAAACTGGTTTATCTAAATCTTCTTTTCCATATTGAAATAGATAACCAGTTTCATATGCTGGACCATAAGTTTCTTCTTCTGCATGATCTTTATAAATAGGAATACCTAGACCTCTTACTACAAAACCTCTTTTAAATTTTTTATCAGTCAAAATAGACGATGTTTCATCCTCTACATCATCTATTAAGCTATTAAAATTAATTTTAGTTTTTTCTGTTGTTTTCTCTTTAGTGCTACAACCAGTTATAGTAAAGGTAAAAATTAGTAAACTTAAAATCAACAGAAGAATATACTTATTGTTATTCATTATTGACCTCTATCAAAGAAGTAATATCTAAGTTTTTAAAAGACATATCAATATCATATGTTCCAGGAAGTTCAAAACCTATATACATACCATTAATATGCAATTCATTTAAAGTTGCGCCAGTCATGCATCCGCCTTTTTGAGCTTCTTTTAATGCTTGAGAAATGAATGGCATAACTTCAAAATCAATAGTGCACCATTTATCAAATTGTAAATTATTGTTAATATCATAAATATTGTTATCTGGATTTAGATAATTGCTGGTGCCGATATTGTATATCCATCTTCCTGTTGCGCTAGCTTTGCTTTCATCTTTCATGCTCATTCCGTTTGGATAAGCTTCTCTATTATCAAATAGAGATAATCCTAGCCAAATCATATCTTTATATCCAAGATAACCTTCTGGTTGATATTGAACAAATAGATAAAGCATACAAATCGCAGAATGAAGTCTAGGATCTGCATCGTCACCCATACAGTCAGTAAATGAATTCATTTTCATATCAAGATGAACTTTTAATGAATGAGAATTAGATAAAATCATTTGTTTAGTAGGATTAGCTGCAGTTCCAAAATCTTGAGCTAAGAGTAAATGTGGCCATTCTTGATAGTCGATTCTAGGTTCTTTATAACATTCACTAGCTTTTAACGCTAATCTAAATTCACCAGTTTCAGTATCAACACTCACTGTTTTTGATCTATTTTCATATAGATATTTTCCATTTCCTTGATCAGTGAAACGATAATCAAAAGGATCCATTTTATTTTCTTTATCATGGAATGGATAACGAGTAGCCCATTGTTGTAATCTCCAAACAGGTGCTTTAGTTTGTTCTATATCATAATCAAAATTAATATTTGTTTGTTTTTCGTAGTCTCCACCATATAGTTCAATAGGATCACCATATATAGGAAGACCTAAACCCCAAACATTAAAACCTCTTCTAAAGTTCCTATCTATCATTAAAGAAACATATTCATAATTTTCTTCTGTTTCTTCCATAGACCATTTAGTAGTTTTATTTATTTCACTAGTTTTATTACACGCTGTTAGTAACATAATAGTGATTATCCCTAGTATTATGAATATATTCTTTCTCATAAGTTTTCTTTTTTCTTAAGGATAACAATCCCAAGTGCACTAGGAACTATAAATGCTAAAGGAAGGAGTGATAAAGAACTCTTACATCCTTTTTTTATAGTTTGTTCTGCATCTTTAGAATAAACTAATAAGAAATTAACCTTAGATGATGATACTTTTACATTAGACACATCTTCTACTTTATCTACATCTTCACCAGTTATCTTATATAGCTCAGCATCTTTATATTCTTTTAAGTCAAATCTTAAATTTAGATTATCTATAATTGATGCAGTTAAGTTATCACCTAAGTCTCCTTTGACATTGAATACTTTAAACTCTTTACCGCTAGTTAATTTATCAATATTAGTTTGAGCATCTTTATATGTTTTAGCGTTCGCATCAACCATCACAAATGACTTAATCATATCAGGATAGATTCCCGCATGGAATGAATTGACCTTCGCAGTGCCTTTAATTGTTCCATCAATAACTTTATCATTAGTTCTATCAAAACTAGTCATACTAGTAGCTGATTTACCATTTAGACTATTAATTGTAAATGATGCATCATCTACTCCATCTCTAATGTTCCAAGTGTCTTTATACATGAAACTCATATATAATCTCTTTCCTAGAGTTTCAAGATTCTTTTTGAATTTAGTTAAAGCATAATAGCTTTCACCCCAGTTAGCATATGGAATTACACTAGTTTCATAAGCTGGACCATAAACGAAGTTTTTCTTTTCTTCATCTGATAATTCACCATTTTTATCAATATCTAATAAATCGAATACATCACTAGCCATTTCACTCTTATCCCAATTGATATTATCGGTTCTTCTCCAATATCCATTATTAATATCAAATGCATAGCCAGCATCTTTTTCGCCTTCAACAATCTTCTTTACTGTGATATTTAGATTGTTGTAGTCAGTTTTATCTGTCCAGTCTTCATTACATAATTGAATAGTTGATAACCATCCACTAAAAAGTAATAATCCATCATTGTATTCACCTGCATTTGATGCGATATTTTGATCTGCATCATATGTACCATTAATACCAATGAAATTGAATTGAATAGTCATTGCGCCATTTTCTGCAGGTCTAAAAGCAAAGAGTGTTCCAGCTCCATAATCATTAGACCAAGATTCTGAATGTTTAGCATAGAAAGGTGCTTCATTATATTCATCTTCTTTTACACCTTTATCCATTAATGTCATTCCAAACCATCTATCAGGTGAAACAGCTTGCCATGAATTAAGAGATATATTCATAGAAAAATCATCAATGTTAACTTCCGGTAAATAAGTCATTCCTAATCCACCATTAGTTGTTCTACCAGATACAGTAATCTTTCCATTATCAATAGAAATATTTGATCTAATATCATTGAATTTTGTATTTGAACCAAAACCTTCAGTTAAAACGTAATTAAAAGGCATCCAATCATATTTAATATCTTCAGTTTCGGCTTTAACATCATCCTTAACTTGTAATAGTCCTACAAAAAGGAATGATAATATAGAAAATAAACAAATTTTAAATATATTCTTTTTCATAATTATTCATCTCTCTTTCTTTTAGCACATATTACTGTAGTAGTTAGTATGATTCCAATAGATAGAATCGAAATAGAAATTGTACCTTTACAACCTTTCTTAGTAGTTGAACTAGAATCATTAGTATCATTTTCTTTTGGAGTTTCATCTACTGGCTTTTCATCCATTAATCCATAAATAGCTATTTTATTTATGACATCGTTATCTACCTTTAATGTCATCTTGTTATTTTCGATAGAAACATATGAATTTGGGAAACTTTGAGTTTCATCATCATCGTTAATAAAATATGCTTTATATGAATCATATGTACCTGGTAAAGTATATTCAACAGTCATTGGATTTTGTAATACCACATTAGTAGTTCCAATTTGTGGAACGACTCTAAAGTAATCAATTAATGTTCCATTTAATGATGTCGCTCTTTTTGATACAACTTCATAATCGCCATCTTCTTCATCATATTTAACTACTTTTAATCCATCGATTGCGCTTGGATAAACACCAAATACGCCAACCGCATTTGTTGGAATTGTAGCTTTAATACCATCTTTTTCAATTTCTTTTGGTTCTAAATATGATGGAGTTTTATTGTCAGATGGATTTAACCCATTAATCTTATTAACTTTTAAGTTAACAGTTCTATGAATTTCATCTTTATACATTAATTCAAGAGCCATGTAACAATCTTTATCCTTAAAGTATTCTTTTAAGCCTAAAGTATTATTATAAGCTAAGCTATCTCTAGTTTGTGTATAAGCGCCTTCTTCATCTTGATATTTCCAAGCACCATCATTTAGATTAAAAGCTAAGCCTTCTTCAGTTGAATGTATATCAAGTTTGAATTTACCATCAAATTCATTATCTAATTTAATAGAGTTAACAAATGAGTTATTTGTATAATCTGTCCATCCAGAATTAGTTGCTTCACCAGTTTCAAAATTAACACCCTTAGAAACATAGCTAAATCCAAATACTTGATCTGATACTAATGCTTGAGTCCAGAGTTGTAATACTAATCCTTTTTGTTTAGTATTTTGCCAGCCACCTTCGCCACTCATAGCATTAAATGGCATAGCAACTGGTGCAGTACTATTTTCTGCATCTTTAATTAAACAAGTATCTAAGAACGTTACACATAACCAGGTCAAATGATCTATATCAGGAATATCTAAATCCATTTCAATACTGAAATTATTTAAATCAACTGGTTTTAAATAATTAAATCCAGTAGTTGCGATACCAGCATTTAGTGAACCAGAGAAAGTAACAGATGTTTCATCATAAGTCATAACTGTTGGAATTTCATAACCACTTAACATATATCTATGAGGCATCCAATCAGATGTCGATGGTGCACTTTCCTCTGCTTTTACAGTATTTAAAGCAAATAAAGATAAGGTTGCACATAAAGTTAATAATACAAACAATATTTTCTTCATTTTGTTTTTCTCCTTTTTTTATTCTTTTACACTTCCTAGTGTTATACCTTTGATGAAATACTTTTGCATCCATGGATAGAAAATTAACACTGGGATCATAATAACAAATATATTTGCAGAAGCGAGTGATGAATCGCTTATTTCATTAAACTTCATTTCCATACTAGAATTAGTTGGTTGTTTTAAGAATTGTTGCAAGTATGTTTGAAGTGGATAATATTCTGGTTGAGTATTATAGATTAATCCATCAAACCAACTATTCCAATGCCCTATTACAGAGAATAATACTACTGTAATGATTATTGGTAGTGAACAAGGTAAAACAACATATATTAGTGTTTGGAAATGATCAGCTCCATCAATATAAGCCGCTTCTTCTAATTCTCTTGGAAGCATTCTAAAGAAATTCATCATCATTAATGCGCTAAATATTTGCACACCACAAGGGAGGATTAATGATAATATAGAATCTCCAAGTTTAAGTACGTCAGTAATAATGATATATGTAGGTATTAAACCGCCAGAAAATAACATCGCAATAATTAGTAACGCCATATAAATCTTTCTACCAGTTAATTGTCTAGCAGGTCTAGAAAGTGGATATGCTAAACAAATAGTAAGAAATAAAGTTAATATGGTTCCGAGTAAGGTTCTAAGTACTGTTATCCTAAGTGAAACCCAAAATTGATTGGTAGAAAATACATATTTATATGAATCTAAATTAAATCCTTTAGGCCATAAAGATACAATATTTGCTTCTACTGGTCCTTTAGATGATAATGATATTGCGAGAATATGTACTAGAGGCAATACACATAATAATGCAACTAAACCAAGGAATATATAATTAAATATTGAAAAGATTATATATCCTATTGAATCCTTACGATGGCGTTTTTTTGTTTTAGTCATAGTAAGGCTCCTAAAAAATCCTATAATCAGTAAATTTCTTCACGATTAGATTGCTTGTTGAAATAAGGATTAGAGAAATAACTGATTTGAACATACCTATTGCAGAACCTATTGGGTAGTTAGTTGCAGAACTACCTTCTAGTGTAGTCCTATAAACATAGGTATCGATAATATCACCTTTTTCATAAACAAGCGGATTGTATAGTACTAAAATTTGGTCAAAGTTAGCGTTAATTACACTACCTAAATTAAGCAATAAATTAAGAACTATAACTGGCATAATACAAGGTATTGTAATATGAACTATCTGTTGGAATTTATTAGCACCATCAATCTGAGCTACTTCATATAATGTTGGATCAATTCCAGTTAAAGCAGCAAAATAAATAATTGTTCCATATCCAAATCCTTTCCAAATATCAGTAATAATAACTATCGCAACGAAGGAATTATTATTCTGAAGCCATATCGTATTTGGATGAAAACCAAAAAACATTAGGAATTGGTCAAATGCTCCACCATGAGCAAATATTGTTTTAACTATTCCTCCAAGTACTACCCAGGAAATAAAGTATGGAAGGAATATTAATGTTTGAATAATCTTTTTGTATCTTTTGCTTCTTACTTCATTTAGCAAGAGCGAAATAATAATAGGAACTGGGAATCCAAGTATTAATTTAGCTGTTGCGATAAATAAAGTATTTCTAAATGCTCTTTTGAATTCTGGTAAGCTAGTAAAGATATATCTAAACCATTTGAGGCCAGCCCATTCAGATCCCCAGATTCCTTTTTTATAAGATAGTTTTTCAACGAAAGCTAATCTTAAACCAAACATTGGAAGGAACGCAAATAGTAAAAGGAATACCATAGGCAAAAGTATCATCAAATGGAGTTGCCATTCTTTACCAATTGGCCTTCTCCTTTTTTTAGGTTTTGCCATTAACGTATTCATTTCTTATTTAATTCCTCCAATATCTGTTTCATACCTTTAGTTTCTAATCCATTTACAAATGTGTTAAATATTTTTGAATCAATAGCTTGTTTACCAGTAAACATATATACAAGTTCTTGATATTCATAATCTGAAATTATACTTCCATATTCTTTCATTTTAGATGTAGAAGTTTTATAGAAACTAGGTCGTACAAAATTTACTTTTAAATCATTTTTATCCTTTTCATAATCATATTTTGCATATAATGCGAGTTGTGAATATGCTCCTCCATCTGCGAATATTTTATAGAAAGGATAATACATTTTGCCTTCACCTGTAGGATCTTTTTGATATGCGATAATTCTATCGTAATACATCATTTCATGTAGAGATAAGAATGATGTATCATTAGTTTTTAGTGCTTTTTGAACATCGAATGCATATCTTATATTTTTATTAGGAGCATCCATTCTAAAAGGTGAATACATTTCAATTTCAAAGAATACATTTTTATATTTTTCTTCTTTTGAAAGTTCATATAGTTTTTTAGTTAATTCTCCATCACTTGAAAAATATCTATCAACCATATGATTAGCAAATATTATAACTACTTCAGGATTATTAAATCCTTCTCTAATACAATAAAATGAATCGTTTGAAACATTATATGGAACTAAAGGTTTAATAACATTACCATCAAAATCTCTTATTGCCCAAGGAATCCAATCTATTGTTTGATTGATTAAATATGCATCTCCTAATCCATATGACATAATAGACCAATATTCACCTAAGAATGATCCAATTGTTCCAGATGCAAGTGCTTGTTTTAATAGTTGTCCATCAAGTGCACTATTTTTATCGATTACTTCGTTATTATAATAACCTCTTAACATCTCTAAAACAGGAATGAGTTTTTCGTCTTCTGTACCATAGATATATTTTCCATTTTCATCTAATAGATAATATCCAGGATATGCTCCATAAACATTTGCGATTCCTTGTAAGTTCTTAGCATTAAAACCTAATGACATACCAAATGTATCTTTTTTACCATTTCCATCAGGGTCTCCATTAGCGAAATAATCAACCAAATTTAGATATTCTTGGAAATTCTTTGGTAGAAGTTCTTGTTCATTTGTATATGATATATTATTCTTTTTAGCATATTCTTTTAACCAATCTAATCTTAGCCACATTAATGGGCAGTTAGAAAATAAATCATCTAAGAAAGGTATACCATATAGTTTTCCATCATATGTAGCAGTATCAAGAACTGCAGATGTTTTAGAAATGGTTGGATTTCCATTATTCCATACTGAAATGTCTCCTGTATAGCTATATTCCATAGCGAGTCTTAAAGCAGGAGATGCATATTTATTATATGCTTCAGATAAATCAGCAACCATTTCTTGTTCAATTAAATCTGATAATTGACTTTTTGAACAGAAAAACATATCTGGAAGATTATCATTTACCATAGCAAGATTCAATTGATAATCATATGCAGAACCAATCATTGCGCTAAATTGAGATTTAATTTTAATGTTCATTAAATCATTAAGCAAATTGTACATTACATTGTCAGATGCTTTTTCACCATCAACATAGTTGTTTGTAGTTACCATTTGCCCAATAGTTAAATTTAATGTTTCTTCATACCTACCTAGAGGAAGGCTATCTTCCTCTAGTGGTACATAATTTTTTTCTTCTTCATTTTTACAAGCGCCTAATGTTAACGCAAGTAATGATAATAGAATTATTAACAAAAAATATTTAGTTTTATTTTTCATAAATAATCCCCCTTATTTAGATAATATTAATATTTTTTTCTTCTTATAACTAATGTTGTTGCGATTGCTGGAAGGAATACTAAAGCTAAAATAGATAAACTAGCTGAGCCTTTACATCCTTTCTTAGCTTCATCCGCTTTTGTTTCTGTAGGTTGTTCAGAAGTGTTAGTAGGTTGTTCTGGTGTAGCATTCTTTGTATATTTAGCATATACTGTTACATCACCATCTGCAGTTAAATCTTCAAATTTAGTTGTGAAACCTTTATCTAAATACCAACCATCAAATGTATAACCATCAACTTCAGGAGCTTCAATTAACTTGAAATCTTCGCCTTCTTCTGCTTTACCAACTCTGATTACATTATCTCCAGACATGAAAGTAATTGAATATTCTGTTGGTTCAGCTGGTTCATCAGGTTGATCAGGAGTAACAGGATCAACATCAGCTTTTTCAGTTGTGATTTCTCCAATTGTAATAGATACATTTTCATTCCATGAATGAGCTCTATTATCATCAACTTCTGGTGTGATTAACATATAACAATCGTTCCAGTTAAAGTCTTTAGGTAATAATGCTTTACTTATTTCAGCACCTGTTGCGAATTCATCATTAACGAAGATATGAATTGCGAGTGATTCATCTGAATAATTCCATAATTTACATGTAATCTTTGTTCCAATAATTGTTCCATCTGAAATGCATCTATCATCTTTAATATTAGTTTTATCTAATGCGCCATATCCATATGCATATAAATCAGATCTTAACCAAGCTAATTCTGGATGGCCCCATGCAGTTTCATCCCAGAAGTATACACAGAATCCTTCTCCATATCCTTCCATTGGATAATCTGATGAAGCTGTTAAGAATGAGAATCTTATAGCGCCATCAACATTGAATGAATTTATAACAAATGAGAATTCTAAACTATTTAATGAAACTTTGTTTTCATATAAAGCTCTTGTTAAGTGTTTATCTTTATCAGTAACTAATGTTAATACAGTTCCATTTTCTATAGCATATGCATCAACTCTATTATTATTTAATGCATCACAGAATCTTGAATCTTCATTAGCTGAGAAAGGCATAAATTCTGCAGAAACAGTTACATTTTCATTAACAGTTAATGCATATCCGCCATCTACTAATTCAACTTCCTCATTGTTTACTTTTACAGCCTTAATTTTATAACCTTTTTCTGGAACTACTGTAATAGCTACTTCTGTTCCTTCATATACTTCATCAGCTTCTATATTCTTTGTAACAGTTCCATGAGATACATCTTCTAAAGTAACAGTGTACTTAGGAATATTTTCAAATTCTGCAGATATAACAGTATCAGCATTTAAGCTTTCAATAACATATTTTCCTGTATTATCTACTTCTACTTCTACATCATTTACTAATAATTTAGATAATCTATATCCTTCATCTGCAGTTGCTGTTAAAGTGATACTAGTACCTTCTTTTACAGAACCTTTATGAGTTGAAGTTAGTGTACCATTTTCTGGTTCATTAACTGTTACAGTATAATATGTTACTGGAATTTCAGCTAATTCGAATGAGGCATCAACTATAGTATCGCTTGTGATATCTTCAATTACATATTTACCTTCTTCATCAACTTGAACTTCTGTATCATTAATTTTAAGTTTAGATAATCTATATCCTTCAGCTGGTGATACAGTAACTGTTACATCTGTTCCTTCAAGTACTGAACCAGTTGGATTAGTTGTAACTGATCCATTTTGAGTTTCATTTACTGTAACTGTGTATGTAGTAATAGCTTCAAATGTTGCTACAACACTTGTATCAGTAGTGATATTTTCGATTGTATATTGTCCATTTTCGTCAAGAGTAACTGATGAGCCATTAACTGTAACGCCAGTTAATTCATTACCTTCATTAGCTTTCGCAGTTATTGTTACATTTTGACCTTTAGTTAAAATTCCAGATTTAGATAATTCTAATGTACCATCACCATTTATAGTTTTTGATACTGTAACAAAATCAGTGAAATTATTGAATTCTAATTGAACATTTCTTTCATAAGAATGAGGTCTTGAACCATCAATTTCAGGAGTTACCATTAATACGCAATTAGTTGGATCTAATTGTCCACATTTAGATTTTGCGATTGTTCCCATTGCTGCTGAAGTTGACGAATCTTTTGTTCCATCAG
>CALCVH010000110.1 GCA_937907585.1 uncultured Bacillota bacterium
CTTTAATTCGTTAACATTTCCTTCATATACAGTTTGAGGTGAAATATAGTCTTTTTTAGAACTTACATTGAATTTAGAAATTAGAGGTCTATAAGCAGGTAAAGGAGATAGATTGCCTCTATAAAGTGTTGGATATTTATCTGATTGGATTATTTGAGCAGTAGTACTATCGTAAATATCAAATTTAGATTTGTTGAAATCAGAAATACCAGTTACGTTTTGATAGTCAAAATCAACTGGAACATCTTCTCCTCTTGTTACTTGAGTGAAGATTGTTAAAGCTTCATTTGTGTAGAAATATTTTAAGAAATTTTTAGCTTCTTCTTTAGCTTTAGCGAATACTGGAATATAAACAGAGTAATTAACAGATCTTAATGTAACTCCACGAGCTTCTTTAATTTTGTCATATGCTTTTTGTGATACATCGTATCCTTCACCTGTTAATGATGTAGATCCAGTATCAATCGCTTTAATTAAAGCAGATAGTTCTTGATCATCAGCGATTGTATCGCAATCTTTATGGTTGATAATCGCACTTACTACTGGTATCTTCATCATCTTGAATGCAATTTCTCCAGAATTGATTCTATCGGCGTAGTTAGCATACATTTCATTCTCTAACCAGTCACCATTAGGCATCATAGCGTATGTGGTTGCGCCATTATCATTAACTCTAGCTCTTTCAGCACTTAAAAATGTCGATTGAGCATCAATAAATGATCTATTTGCTAGGTTAGGGTCTGAGAAAACATATTCTCTTGGTGAATCACCATCAAAACTACCAACAAGTTTGTCAAATGTTTCAATCATATATCTTCTTCCATCTGTTGCACCAAAGTACTCATTGTATTCACCATTTTGATCTAAACCCTTTAGGAAGTTATTATACGCTGTTGGGCCATCATATTGAATCCACCAATGATAATAAACGCTTTCCCAGTAGTTCGCATCGAATGAGTAGCCAAATGGAACTATTTGAATTTTCTTTCCTACTGAGTTTTTATTTGTACTATATGCATCAGTATCAATGATTGTTTTACCAAGTTCATACATTTCATCAGTTGTTACAGGAACACTCCATCCATAGTAGTCAAACATCTTACTATTATAGACAATACCAGAATATCCACCAATCCATGGTAAACAATAGAATCTATCTTCATCATACATAGTGTCATACTTGCAGTTATAGAATTCTTCAAATTCTTTTAATAATTTATCTTTAACTGTTCTATTTTCGCCTTCTAATACATAGTTAGCAACATCATCAAGAGGTTCGAAATATGATTCATATTGAACTCCTTCTAATGTTACGTTTTTAGTATTTATTAAATTGAAGAAATTTGGTCCGCCGTAAAAGTACATGTCAGTTGTGATAGTACTTGGTCCTTGATAGATATCATTTGCAAGAGTTGGATCAACAACACCAACAATTTCAATGGTTACATTTTCATGTTTTTCCATATATTTATTTGCAACTGCAGTTAGTCCATCGATTCCATAGCCTCTGTTGTATGCTTGAATTTCAATAAATGATTCGGTATCTTTCTTTTGATTACCATTTTTACAAGCGCCTAAAGAGAATACTAGAATCATCATAAAAACAAATGTTAGTATCTTTTTCATATTAACCTTTTAAACCTCCTAGAGATATTTTATCCATTACAGTATTTTGAAATGAGAAGAATAGTATTAAAACAGGAACTACTGATATTAGCAATCCAGCAAAGTAAACTGGCATATTAGCTCCTCTTATCATTGATTTTTCATATTCATATATACCCGTTGCGAGTGTTGGTAGTTTAGGGAAATATAGTAGTGGTGTAGCATAATCATTCCAATATCCTACAAACTGCATAATCGCTAATGCTGATATAATGCTTAAAGCTTGAGGGAACATTATCTTAAAGTACACTTTAAAGTGACCTGCTCCATCGATAAAGGCTGCTTCTGCATAAGCCCAAGATACGTTTGAATAAAAAGCATATAAGAATAAGAAATTTGTACCCATGATTCCCCAGTTTGATATGACAAATAGTGGGTTATTTAAAAGTCCTAATTGACCATATACTCTAAATGCTGATGGTCCATTTCCTATGATTGGCATTAACATCATGATGAGAATTGCGTGATATATGCCATTTGATCCTTTGAATGGATATCTAGATAAAACATATGCTCCAAGTGAACATACAAATACATTACCTACAACCATTCCAACAGAATACCATAGAGAGTTAAAGAACATTCCGACTAGCTTAGTGTTATGAACTTCTAATGCATCAAAAGCTTTAACATAGTTAACGAACTTCCATAATTCAGGTAAAGCGAATGGTGAATTTTCAATATATTCTTGTTGTGTTTTTAAAGATGTTATAAACGCCCAAACAAATGGAAATATTAAAGTTACTGAATAAATACTAAAAAGAGAAATAATAATTGTATATAAAACTTTTTCTCCTTTAGTAAGTCTTAAATGTCGCATTTTCATTAGTATTCCACCGCCTCAATCTTCGAACTTAGTTTACGAGTAATATATAAAAGTGGGAATCCAAGCAATGTGTAGAATATACCTACTGCAGCAGCATATTCCATATTGGTATTAGTTAATACTTTTTCGAATAACCAATATGCAATAGTGTATGTGCCATGAGTACCTTGAGTAAAGAATAGTATTGGTCCGCTAGATGTAAATATTCCCATTACACTCATTAATAATCCAACCGCTATTGTTGGCCAGATTAATGGAACTAGAATAAATACCACTTCTTTTAGTGGTGTGATACCATCGAGCTGAGCAGATTCTATTATTTCAGTTGGGATTCTTCTCATCGAGTTAACTGTTATTAAAAATCCAGTAAAGCCAACCCATGCGTTATATACAAGCATTGTCTTCATTGCGTATTCGCTAGAACCTAAGAGATTTGGAAATTTAACTCCCATAGCGCCAAAAATAGTAGCTAAAACGCCACTGCTTTCAGGAGATATAATGTATTTAAAAAGGGTAGCCATAACTGTGCCAGGTATTATCGCTGGTAAATAGAATATAAACCTAAATACTTTTGTTCCTGGTATTTTTTTATAGAAAAAATAACCTACAAATATATTTAGAGGTGAAAGTATTAAAAAGTTAAATAAGAAAAACACAATGGTATTTTTAGTTGCTTGAAGTAATAATGGTTCTTCACCAATGAAACCTTCAATAAATATTCTTCTAAAGTTTTCTAATGTCCAATATTTATCTGGCGAACCAGGAATACTTCTTTGGAAAGCCATCAAGATACTATTGATGTTTATGCCCAAGTAAAATACAGCCCATTGAAGTAGTGGCCAAGCTAAACAAATAATTATGAACAAGGTTCTTGTGGTTCCGACTTTGTTGTATCTCTTTTTCATCACTAATACACTTTCATTCGATTAATATATGTACTTATACAACTAAATTGTATCATTCCTAATAGTATCTATAAATAGATTATTTGGAAAAAACATATACTTTTCGGAAATAATAAACTAGTTTCTATTGCTTTATTGTGATATCATAAGTAATATATAAATAGTAATTATAAGAGGATACATATATGCATGATGTTGATATTGATAATGGTAACGCCCATAATGTCGGAGTTTTTTTCAAACAAACTAATGAGCTAACATTTAATCCTTCTATTATTACTGTATGGAATGTTAATAGAACAGTTAAATATGTAGCTGATCCGTCTGATGACTTACCATTCATTTGTTTGATAAGAACAATTTCTGGAAATGCAGTACTTAAAACTAAAGAAAAGTCTTTTCTTCTTTTTCCTGGTTCTATGCTTATTGTTAATTATAATGATATAAAAGAATACTATCCAGTAAATGGAAGTTGGGGATATTCTTGGTATAATTTCGTATGTGATGAACCTATTCCATATCTTAAGCACAACATCATTTATGATGTGCCTTATAATCAAAATGAAGAAATAAAAAATGGTGAAATATTTCACCTACTAAGAATGTATAGTGATATCAACTATTCTATATCTAATACACTATTAAAAGAGATAATATATTCATATATAAAATATCTATTTGTCGAGTCGCGTTTAGAGAATGTTCAACATTATAATGAGATAAATGAAGTACTAGATTTTATCAACAACCACATAGTTCAAGAAATAAGTGTTAAAGATCTTGCGGAAAAATGTTATTTATCAGAGAGACAATTCAGAAATGTCTTTAAGAAAATAACTGGTTCTTCTCCTAAAAACTATATCTGTAATAGAAGATTAGAGTATGCAGGATGGCTATTAAAAACTACAAACATGTCTATTGTTGAAATATCTATTGATATGCATTATTCATCACCGTATCAATTAAGTAGAGAATTTAAAAAACTATTTGGGGTAAGCCCTAGAGAATACAAAAAACAAAATTAATGGAGATTATTATGAAGAAATATTTTGGTTGTATGATAAGTGTAGCACATAGTTCAAATCTTACTATTGATAGTTTAAAAAGATATGCGTTATATCTTAAAAAGTTTGGATACAATATGATTCAACTATATACTGAAGATGCGTTTGAAGTAGATAATGAACCATATTTTGGCTATTTAAGAGGCGGATATACAAAAGACGAATTAAAAAAATTCGTGAGCTATTGCGATAGTATCGATATGGAAGTTATTCCTTGTATTGAATCTCTTGCACATCTTGGTAATATTTTTAAATGGAAAGAATATAAAGCAATAAATGATGTTGATGATGTTTTACTAGTTGATAATGAGAGAACATATACTCTTCTTGAGAATATATTTAAGACTCTAAGAGAGTGTTTTACATCAAAAAGAGTTAATGTTGGTCTTGATGAAGCAATCAATCTTGGACTTGGACAATATTTAAAGGAACATGGCTATACATCAAAAGTTAAAATATTCTTTAATCATTTGAAAAGAATCAATGAAATCGCAAATAAATACGATTTTAGAGTTATGATGTGGAGCGATATGTTATTTACCGCTACCGATGGCAACTATTATAAAGTAAATAAAGATAGATTAAATGAAATCGATAATCTCGTTCCTGATAATGTTGATTTAGTTTATTGGGAATACTTCTTCTATCATGAAAAACAATATGAAGAAATGTTCGATATTCATAGAATGTTTAATAGGGAATTGTGGTATGCAGGAGCAGTTCATGATTATATCGGTTTTACAACTATTAATGAAATGAGCGAAGATGCTTTACGTGCTGGTATGAGAGCATGCAGAAATAAAAAGATTGATAATGTTATAATCACTCTTTGGGGTGGCAATGATTGTTCTCATTTTCAATCGCTACCTGCATTACTATATGCTAAATGTATATATGATGGGATAGAGAATATAGATATTATCAAGCAAAAATTCTATGATATTATTGGTATTGAATATGATGTTTTTGCATCATTGGACAGTGCAAACACTTTACCAATGCACTATTTAAAACTACCAGAGATTAGTTTTTCAAAATATGTTGTTTTCCAAGATGTATTTAACGGCTTCTTTGATCCAGTTTTAAAACTTGGTTCAACAAGAAAATACTTAAAAAAATCGAAAGAATTTGATTTATTATCTAATAAATACAATGAATTTGGATATCTTTTTAATAAACAAAGTAAACTTCTAAAATTAATGTATTATAAACATGATTTAGGTATATTGTTAAGAAAAGCATACAAAGAAAAAGATTTGAATAAACTTAAAAAGCTTTTATCTACTATAAATAAAACAGTTAAGGCAGCAAATGAATTTTATTATGCTTTTAGAAACGAATTCATGATTGAGAAAAAGCCTCTATCATTTGATATATATGATATACAATTTGGTGGACTAATTAGACGATTAATCACATGCAAAGAAATACTAAATGATTATATAAACGGAAATATAGATAAGATTGAAGAACTTGAAAACAATCTTCTTCCATTTAATGGAATAGGAATATCTTATCTATTCTGGGAAAGAATGATTTCCGCTAATTTCTATTAATCATTCATTCAATATAAAAATGGAACTTTGAAAGTAAAAAGCTTTCTTAGTTCCATTTTATATTTAGTTAATATTATTTTGCTGCGGCGATGAATGTTCCTGCTTGCTTACCGTTTCTAAATACTGCGACTGTAGTATCAGTATATTTAGATAGTATCTGCATCTTTTCAGGAGGGCACGCGAACATAATTTGAACATTTAAGTGGTCTATAAATTCCATAACCGCTTGAGTTCTCTTTGAGTCTAGTTTATCAAATACTTCATCGAACATGATTAGTGATACCGCATCATCGATACCGTTCTTTTCAGCTTTATCAAATAGTCTTACAAATGAAGCTAGAATTGCGACATAGAATGGAATCTGAGTTTCTGCACCTGATTTTTCTTTAGAAATACTTGAATAGTTGAAGATATCTCCATTAGATTCAATCTTGATATCATAATCCATATAAGTTCTATAGTCAGTGTATTTATTTAAGTTACCTTGGCTATTTTCTTCATCCATAGATAGATTAGTGAATAATTCATCAAGTTCTTGATTGTATTTCTTTTCAAAATCACTATCGAAGATTGTACCACCTAAGAATTGAGTTTGATCAGATAGAATCATATCGTATATTGCGCCATATTCTTTTGATTTAGGGAAGATAAACTGATATTTATCTTGACCGAATTTAATCTTAGATAAAGTTTCATTAATTTTAGAAATTTCATCTTGAGCTTCAACGATATAAGCACGAAGCTTAGATAAGAAGTCTTCTTTAAATAATTTTTCTGCTTCTTCTCTTGATTCTCTAACTTTATTTTCATATTTGATTAGTTCACTCTTAACTAATTTATCTAATTCAGTTAGATATTCATCAATATGATCAAGTCCTGTACCAAATGGACGGTTATATTTAGTGATGTAGTTAACTTGAGTAACAGTTAAACCAGATTCTAAAGATTTAAGTGAAGAAATTAAATCATTTATTTCATTAGTGTAGTATGTTTCAATTTCTTTAGTTGATAATCCTTCACTTCTCTTATTATCAAATAATTCTACACTTCTTTGTTTATAGTCAACATGTTCATCTTCAGTCTTTTGTAGTTCTTTAGATAAATCATTGTTTTCATTCATTAAATTTAGAATTTCAGAATTAATTTGATCTATAGTTTGTCTTCTTGTACCAAGTTCAACCTGTTTAGATCCTTTAGTTTGATTTAATCTTCTTATTCCATCAAGAACATCTTCATATTCTTTTCTTAAATCATTTATTGATGTAAGTGTGATATGAGCTTTCTTATCTTTTAATTGAACTAATTGTTGTTCAAGAGTGATTGATTCTTTCACATTCTTCATTAGTTCTTTTAGATATGGAAGATTGATAGCGAAGATTAGTTTCTTTAATTCATCAATATCTTGTAATTCTACAGATACATTTTGGAATTCAGATTTATATTGTTCACCAAGTTTAGAATATTTTTGATTTTGAGCGGCTCTAGCGTTCTTACCGATAAATGGCTTATCAGTATTAGGATTAAGATATCTAGTAGTAAATCCTCTATATAACATTCCTGATTTAGTGATTGCTTGAGAATATTTATCTAAATCTCTAACATCATCAACCATAATTAAGTTACCAATAATATAGTTGATATAACATTGAGCGTCTCTATTTTCTGTTTCAATAATTGAAGCTAAAGAATTAGGTTGATGAGATGTGAATAATTGAATCTTCTTTGTATTTAATAAGTTTACACCATATATCTTCTTAGATTTATATTGGTTATAACAATCCAAACAATCATCATAATATTTTGGTTCAACAATTAAAGTGAATCTCTGTTGACCTAATAAATCTTCAACAGTATCCTGCCATGAAGGATCTTTAACATCTATAATTTCAGCTAATATATGAACTGAAATAGATTCTCCATATACCTGTTTAAGATATTCTTCCATCTTATTTCTTAAATCAACAATTTCAGGTCTATATGGAATATCATTTTTAGATAATTGTGATAATGATTTATAAACATCTTGAATTTTGATAATCAAATCATTCTTCTTAATAGATAAGTTCTCTTCTTTTCTTACTAAGTCACTAGACATTTTATTGATTAAATCAATCGCTTCATTGATTCTATTAACCGTAGTTCTAACATCATCTACTGTTTTACAATCAAAATTAATCTTGTTCAATGTTTGGTATAAGTTCTTATCTACTGGTTCAATCTGTTTGATAGTTTCATTATATTCAACTACTTTTCTTTCAAGTTCTCTCTTCTTTTCTAAATTAAACTTTAGATCAGATTCATACTTTTTAATATCTCTATCATATAGTTCGTTCGCTCTAAAGTCTTTATCATTAGATAGAGATGCATACATCTGTTTAGATCTATCATCTTCCATTGCGATTTCATCATCGATAGCTTTGATTCTATCAGTTAATTCAGTGATATCGCCTTCTAGTTTTTCAACTAATCTAGTTTTAGAATCAATCTTTTGAGTATTGTCATTTCTCTTGATATCCTTTAATACATAGTTATAGAAATCTTGGTTGTTTTTAATTTCCATTATTCCATAATAGTTATTAGATATCTTTTCTAGATCTTCAATTTTTAATTTAGTTGTTTTGAGTATCTTTTCAAATTCTTTATAAGAACGAATAGATTCTTTGATATTTTCAACATCGATTCTCTTTTCTTCTAGTAAGTGTTGATAGATATATTCTTTAACATCGCTAATAGGTTTAAAAGCTAATGCTTTAGGTAAAAGATTAAAGTATTTTTCGCTAACTCCACCCATCTTATTTCTAAATGCTGATTTAGCTTCTTTTCTTGTTTGATAAATATATTCTGTAATATGGCTCTTCTTAAAATCTGATGATGATTTAACTTTATAGTCATCAGTGATGAAATATTCATCTTTCATTGGTCCATCAATAATATAGAATGTTGATTTAACTGGTTGAATATTTCCAGTGACATCAATAACTACACCTAAACAGAAATATTTTTCTTGTTTTTCACTGAAGAATTCTAAACAGATATGTCCTGATAAATCATAATCTCTTAAATATTCTTGATCAAGTGAACCTAATTTACATTTAACATAGCTTCTTAAATCTCTTTTTCCTTTTTCGTTTGCGGCTAAGTTGAAATTTTGATCTCCAGCAGTTAATACATAGCTCATCGCATCAAGGATAGTAGATTTACCAGATGCATTTTGTCCAGTAACTAAAGTATTGTTTTTAATTTCAATAGTTTCATTTTCAAAATAGTGCCAGTTGATAAGTCTAATTTTAGTTAAAGTTTTCATTAAGCGTTATCCTCCCTACCATTTTCTAAATCAACAATGTATTGATAACATTCTTGAATATTTACAACAGGAATTAGTAATGTGATTGTTGAGAATATTAGTAATTTAGTTGATGACATCTGCATATCACCTAAATTATCAATAATGTTGTATTTCTTGAATTGTCTTAATGCGCTTACGAGTTCAGTCTTAAAGATTTTTCTTTTAAATCCAAATGTTTGATACTTATTATGAATTTCATCAATAGTTATTTGAACAGTATTATTTAATGTAGTATTAATCAACTTTTCTTGATAAAGAATTCTAAGTATTAGTATGATGAATGTTTCTTCCTTTTTAAGTCTTAATCCACCTTGGAAGTAATTGTTTTTAAGCTGTGCACATCCTAGTTCATTATTTACTACAACTTCTGAACCAATACAAGAAAAGAATTCATCGAAATATTGTTTGTAGTTAACTAGGAAATAGAAATAT
>CALCVH010000111.1 GCA_937907585.1 uncultured Bacillota bacterium
TTCATTAGTTAATGATTTAATTCCATATTTTTCTAGCTTTTCTCGTGGTCCATTTTGTATTTTCATTATTATTTCCTCAATATATACATACTCAAAAAGTGCCAAAATCTAGAAAAAATATTTAAAAATAATGAAAAATACATGACACACAAAGCTATGTGAACATGTATAAAACTATAAAATTCGATTATATAATTATGATATAATTGTGATGTTTTATTGATATTATTATATATTTATTATGTTATTAATATATAGTATTTGTGATATATGTTAATTGAAATATTTACTATATTTTATACCCACATATACCAGTGTATCATATATACTATTTATCAGTTAATAAGCTTCTAATCCTAGAAATAAAGTATAAACTGCCACAAAATACTATAAATTCATTACTTTTATCATTAATTACTTCATTAAATAACTTATGATAATCTTTTTCATAATATTTATTTGGATTATTAGATAATTCATATAAAGCGTAGGCATTATCGCTTCTTTTATAATCTATTTCAGTAAAATATATTCTACTAGCGATTGAGTCTAACGCTTCTATCATGTGTTTAGAATCTTTATCTTTCATCGCTGTAAAACAAATTGTTATCTTTTTATCTGTAAATGATTCAATTGTATCTTTTAAAGCTATTATTCCTTCTTTATTATGAGCGCCATCTAAAATGATATGATTATCAAATATTTCAAATCTACCTGGCCACATAACTTCATTAAAGCCTTTGTTCACATCTTCTTTAGTTATAGAATAATAATATTTTTCATTTAATACATTAATTATTTCTAATACTAAAGACGCATTGTATGCTTGATGGATTCCAATTAATTTAGTTCTATATTTATTTCCTTTATATGTGAATGATGTTCCATCAACTGATAATTTAATATTTCTAACATTTCTCACAAAATATAATGGGGAATTATGTTTTATTGAATATTCTTTTATAATAGGGATTAATTCAGGTTTTTTAATAGAAGTGATGAAAGGAATATTATCTTTCATTATGCCTAATTTTTCTTTTAAGATCTTTTTATAGGTTTTTCCTAATTGTTCAGTATGATCCTTTTGAATATTTGTTACAGCGCTTATTATAGGCTTACAAACATTTGTCGCATCTAATCTACCACCTAATCCGACTTCTAAAACAACAATATCGCATTTCTTTAAAGAAAAATATCTAAATGCAATCAAAGTCATCTGTTCAAAGAAACCTAGGTTCTCATGAGTTTTAGAGAATTCTATATTAAAATCATATATGAAATTGATTCCTTCTAACAAATCTTCATCGCTGATATATTCAGAATTAATCTGTATTCTTTCATTTACTTTAACCACAAAAGGTGAGACATATAGTCCCACTTTTTGCGATTTATATTCTAATATTTTAGATAAGGTTTTTGATACGCTACCTTTCCCATTAGTTCCACCAATATGTATGATTTTATAATCGTTTTGAGGATTATTCATTAAATTTAAAGCATCATACATATCATTAAGGTTTTGTCTTTTAGTAAACCTTTTAGTGTTAAAAATATAATCAGTTGCATCTTTTATATTATTAAACATTT
>CALCVH010000112.1 GCA_937907585.1 uncultured Bacillota bacterium
GTGATTTATCAACCATCAACCAATCATTTTATAGAATCCAATTGTTTATTAGTGTCTTCTAAATATATTAATGAATATTCTAATTATTAAGGCTATTAATACTAAAAATAGCGAGAATAATAAAGAAATAATCATTATTGAAAAGATATAGAATCCACTCTTAATAAGGAATGTTGTGTAAGTATTAAATAATGATCCTGGAATAATATAAATAATTAAATCTATTATAAAGAGGATTAAGAGGAAGAAAAATAATCCTTTAAAAGCTCCTTTTAAATCTGCGTTACTTAAGTTCATATGTAACGCAAAACATAAAGACACTAGAATAAATACTATAAACTGCCAGGAGAATGATACTTGATTGATGATAGATAATAATGCTTCTTTTGATAAATTGAAGACATCAATTAACTTTATTTCTTTTCCTAGATTAATAAACGCATCAACCTGACTTGAAAATGAGCTAAATCTATCAGGAATTAAAAACATCATCAATAAATAGATGCATAAAGCACCAGTAAAGATTGGCGCAACTCCAATAAAGTAGTTGCCTAATAAGTGATATAAGTTTTTAGGATTATAGGTATGATTAACATATCCAAGTACTCCATCATCACTTATTCTATATAACCTTATTTCAGTTATCTTATGTCCAAATATGATGCACATAAGTGCGTGAGATAATTCATGCATTGGTGTACCAATTAATCCAGTCGCATAACAAACGGCCATATTATTAAATAATAATCTGTAGAATAGTTTATTGAGTAGTGCGATTAAAAAACCAAATATTAATATTACACCAACATATAGAAAGACATGAATGCCATAATTTATGAATAAATTAGTTATAGTATCACCTTCTTCTTTTAAATAATAAAGGCGCCAAAGACGCCTTTATTTATATTAATTTGCGTAATTGTTTACGTATACGCCAGCTGCGGAAGCAATGATTGTATGACCATTACCACAAGCGTAGATAGCGATAGACTTAACGTTTTCTTTAGTAGTGTTAATTTTTGGATTTGATAACGCTACTCCAACTGATGTAGTGTGATATTCAATTACAGAATCATCAGATAATGTGATTACTAAATCATATCCAATAGCTTCAGAAACTGACTTCCAAGAAATTTGACCATCTTTATTGATATTGATGTTAGATGGAGCAGCTAAGAGGTTGATTTGAGTTGTAACATCATCAGAATCGAGATATAGAACGCCTTCTGAATCGAATTGACCACCACAACTATGAACTTTAAGTGTGAACTTACCAATTGAATGTGGACAATAACTATAAGATGTATCTGTTGTCTTTTGTGGAGCAGTTGAACCACCTACAGAATATAAGTATCCAGTCTTGTAGTTAGATTCTTTTGTTACTGTAATTGTGATTAAACCATTTTCATCATAATAATCATGATCATATGATGTAGCAATCTCAGGTGTAGTTGCTTTCTTAACTACTTGTTGGAGTGTTGCAGGTCTAGAATCAACTGTACCAGCAGCGTTAGATACAGCTTGAACAGTGATTGTATAAGCCTTATTTACGTTAGGGAATTTAGATAAATCAACTTCCCACATATAATCAGCACCAGCAGTTGTATGAGCTACTCTATAAACTTCAACTCCATCAACCGCAACAACGTATTGTGTAGCGTTAACAACGCCTCTCCATTGATATCCACCATCAACTCTTGTTACAGTTGGAGTTTCAAGTAGGAAGAATGAAATAGGGTCAGATTCAGCTGAGTTAATATAGTGAGTACCATCACCAATAGCTTTAACTGTTAATGTGTAAGAATTACCACCAATCATATCAGATTCATATAAATTGAATTCTTCTGCTTGAGGTTCAGAATTGTATTTATAGTGTTCTTGATCGTATACATAATATGATGGAGCGAATACTTGAGCATTGATATTTGATGGTTTATTCCAGTGTAATTTACCATTTTGAATATATGCTTGTTGGTTGAATGATGGTTGAGTGAACTTAATTAATTGAACAGTTTGAGAATGTTCGCTTGTTACATAATATGTTCCATCAGGACCAAATTGGTTAGCAATCGCAACCATTGATACAGCTGTACCAGCTGTAGAAATATATTGGTCGATTGAATCGGTTGTTGAAGCATCAACTGGGTTATCATCGTTACCGAAGTATACTTGATAACTATTAGCATTTAATACATCATCCCACATTAGAACACCTTCGTTTGCAGATGTTCCTACTCTAATATTAGTTGGAGCTTGTAAACGTGTAACTTTTTGTGGAGCTGTATAGTTAGATGCTAGAGTAGTTCCACCATTACCTTTTGAACAAATTGAAATTTGATATGTTCCAGGTAATAAATTCTTGAGTGAATATGATGAAGTACCACTATCAGCTACTGTTGAAGTTTTAACACCATAGCTTGTAGCGTTAACGTTAGCGTCCCAAGTGATGTTATAACCATTATATTCAACATGAGTTGGAGTAGATAATACATAGATTTGGAAAGTTAAATCTTGACTTCTTAAAGAACTTAGGTATACATAAGTCTTTCCACCAGCAGTAACTAATCCCTTACCTACAGTTTGAATTGCATAGTTGATTGTTGCAGCATCGCTATTGTTTTCTTCTACTATATCTTTAACAACGATTTGAGTGTTAGTAGATAATTGACCATTAATTGTTGAACCTTCTTTATATAATTGATATGCTTGAGCACCAGATACACTCATAAATGATACAGTGAATCCATCTTTTAAGTTATCAGGTGTAGATGTAATATAGTTAACACCTGTTTCTCTTGGTGCAGCACAACGTGTTACATAGATTGGAGTTGAATATGCAGAATCGTAGTTGCCCGCATTTTTATCAGCAACAGCTTTAACTGATACTTCATAATCTCCCACTTCACCGAATGCATAACGGAATGATTTTTGTGTAGCATCAAAGTCGTATTCTTGTTCATCATTGCCATTTACTGTTCTTTTTACAACTTTAACAGTATATCCGTTAACATCACCGATTACTGTATCCCAATAGATATTTTCTTTTTCAACACCATCAGATAAATCATAACTATCATTCCATAAAATTTCAGGATTTCTTAATACGTATACTGATTTTGTTGCTGAATAATCAGAGAAGAATGTTGAGCCATCTTTTAAAATAGCTTTAATTTGAACATCATATCTTGTTCCAGCTGAGATAGCTTTTTTAGGTTCTGTAGTTGTAGTAGGAGTTCCGTTTAACTTAATTTCATATGCTTGAGCTCCTTCTACTTCTTCCCATACTAATTCTCCATTAACGACGTTAATTTGAGAGATTGCAGGTAAATAAGTGAAAGTCACAGTTTCAGATTCTTTAGATGAGAATACTGATCTATTTGTTGCAGTGACATCTCCTAATGCGATAACATATACTTCAAAAGTTGATGAATTAGCTTCGTATCTTAAGCTAGTGCCACTGCCTTGAGTTGTTTCATATAAAGCATTATTGATATAAACTTCATATCCGTTTGTTGCATATGAACCACTACCATTCCAAGAAAGTAATGAACCATCATATTTGATGTTTGTTGGAGCAGCTAAGAAAGTCTTTTTAACTACTTGAGAATATTCTGAGAATGTAGAACCATCTGAAGTGATTGCTCTAACTTGAATATTATTTGTTCCAACAACAAATTCATCAAATTGAGTAGTAGCTACTTCTGTTTCTTTACCATTGATATTAACTAGATAACTAGTTGCGTTTGGAACATCATCCCAACTCATAACACCATAAATATCAAATGTAATATTTGTAACTTTATCTAATCTAGTAAATGTTCTTGCAGCTGATTCTGCTTCCTTATCAGAACTGCTTACAGATGTAATTGTAACTGTAACTGTTGAATCAGTAGTTTTTGCGCTATAACCATATGTAGTACCAGTTACTGTAATAGGTGATAAACTGTTAACAACAATTTTGTATTTAGTTGCGTTTTCAGCTTGAGACCAAGTGAAAGTCTTTCCATCGTATTTTATAGAAGTAGGATCAACTGGTGAAGCATCTTTTGATAATGCATTGCTAACCTTGTTACATCCGACTAATAAAACTAGAGCAACTAAAACTACAACAAAACTAATTGACTTAACTGTGTTGAATAGTTTTTTCATTTTTTTCTCCTTGTATTTTTATATACTAATATAATTAACTAAAACATTTTTGCGAATAGATCTAAGTCTGCAGGTTTGCCGCCTTCTCTATAATTATAAGGATTATATTGGAAGAAGAAATTATCGTTACATACTTGATAATCTGATTTATCTACCCAAGCGTAGAATTCGTTACCGAATCTTTCTTTACCGCTTAAAGCTGTAGTCCAGTTTTCACCGTATTGAACGTATTGAGTTTGGATGACTGTAATACCATCAGTATCATAATAAGTTACTTTGAATGTATTATCGATAACTGCGTAAAGTGTTATATCTTGAGTGATTGGAGTTGAGAAGTCATAGTAAGTACATTCATAATACTTCTTATTATTTTGTTCAGTTAATGACCAACCTCTGAATAAGTATCCTTCATTATAATTGTATGGAGCAAGATTATCGATTGATGTATCAGTCGCTACTTGGCCATGATAAATCTTATCACTGCCTGATAACTTATATTCACCTGCGACAGGATCAAATACCATAAATGATACAGTGTATTGTTTTACAGAGCCAATAGCTTTTAAAGTAATGCCACCAGCTACTTGTGAGTAAGATGTTACATTTAATGATGCGAATGTGAAGTTACCATTCTTATCAGATACATACTTATTTTCATAGGTGTATCCTGAGAATTCATATGATTCATCAGTATATGTTGGAACTTCAAGTACTAAATTCTGGTTGTATTCGACTGTGATTGATGTTGAACCAGCTAGATTTCCGCCATTTGGATCAAGAGTAATTACATATGTTTTTGGTTCATAATATGCATATAGAGTTACACTACTTGAAATTGTAGTAGCAAAATTGAATTTCACATCATCATAGTTAGATGTACTTGTTCTTCTTGATGTTGCCCAGCCTAACGCATCATATCCATCTAATTCAGGGATATCATAGTCAGTTGCGAAGTCACCATAGTTAACATTAGTATCTGTCTTATAAGGTGCATCTCCGCTAGTATAGTAAGTCACATCATAAGTATGAATTTGAACTTTACCAATTAATATTAATGAACCATTTAAGAAGTCATTATATGTCATTCCAAATGTTGATTCATTGAAGGTAGTAATTAATTTACCCATCTTATCAGTTGCTTGAATAGTTGGATTATCCTTATAGAAATATCCTAAGAATTCATATTTGTTTGTATCAAGCATAGTAGATAACTCAATTGAATTATTAGTTGAATCATAAGGCATGCTTGTAATCTTATCTGATGCGAATAAATTAACTGTTTCTAGGTGTCCATCTGTTAATGCTTCAATCTTATAAGATATCTGTTTTGGAGTAAAGATTGCATAGACAGTCATATTCTCAGTTACCGGGTTATTGTATGGGATTGTGCCATCTTGAACAGTGCTCCAACCCTTGAAGTCATAACCATTATCAGGAGTTAAAGAATATGTAAGAAGTGAATTATATTCAATCTTTGAATATTCAGCTGGAACTGATAATTTAGTTGAACCATTATAGTATGTGATATCAAGCTTTGTAGTAGTTTCTACCGCAGTAACGATGATACCAGTTGAACTGAGTTTGCTAAATTCTAATTCTCCAGCTCTAACTAAATCTTTTAATGATTTATAAGTTTGTAAGCTAGCTGAACCAGTTGAATCTGTTAATTGTTTTTGTACGTTATTTTTATCTCTATATGAATAGTAAGAGAATGAATATTGTGGATGAGATGTATATGATGGGATTGGTAATTTAATAGTCGCATCATATGGAATGTTATATACATAATCAGTTACACTACCATGATATGGATCGATTGTAACTTTGATATCAATTGGAACATAGATGAAGTATAGTGTTAAGTTATCGTTAGTGTTTTCAGGAATATAATCAATGAAGTTATTTCTTTCATTAATATCAGTTGAGAGTCCGCCTTTAGTGTATCCTTCTTGGCTATCTCTTGTATTGATCCAATCTTCAATACTCATACCATCGATTGATGTGATTAATTGAGCTGGAGATGCACCATAGAAGATGATATCTTCACCATTCATCTTTACACCATCTAGTGATGATACTATCTTAGCTT
>CALCVH010000113.1 GCA_937907585.1 uncultured Bacillota bacterium
TAATCTAAAGTATCTAATTCTAGATAATTATGAATAATTTGATATGGTGTTTGGAAGATTGTAGGGATTCTTCCATTAAACATCTCTTGATAATATTCACTATTTTGTGCAGCATCACCAATTAACGCAACTTTCTTAGTTGAACTTATAGGCAAAGTATTCGATTCATTTTTAAGCATAACAACAGCTTCTCTTGCGGCATCAAGAGCGAGCTTATGATGTTTTTTATAATCAAATGGTAAATTATTAATATCAGAAACATATTTGTTTTCAGCGATTGATTTCTTTTGATTTTCATCTAGTTTTAATAGTAGAGTGATATAGTCATCACACGCTTTATCTAACACTTCTTCTGGGATAATTGCGCCACTATTAAATAGGGTGTTATAATCGCTTTCTTTAATTAATCTATTTTGTAGTTTAGCTAGTGAACTAGTCCCAAGTTCAACAGCTTCCTTAACATATGAAAAAGCTTCTTCATAGTTATCTCCTACAAAGAAATTGATATATATACCTTTAGATATGAATCTAACTAATTCTTCTTTAGTTTTAGCTTTAGAGAAAAATACCTTATTAGAACATTTGTTGTTATTCTCGATAATATCAACCATATCAGAATAGTTTTCTACTAAAATAAAATCCATTAATCCTTTAGATAAAGAGATTCTATCTGGCATTTCTAATAATTCTTTTTTTATCATCACTGGCTCATCACTATCCATCAATTCATAACAGCTTGATGATAATGAATTAGATAGTCCTTTAAAATAGTGATAGATGAAATCTCCTGTTAGATAAGGATCTAATGAAATATTAGATCTTCCAACTAAAGAATTGAATTTGAAGATAGGATTCTTAGATAGGATGTTGTTTTCTTCTCCTTCTAACCTCGCTATTTCCTCTATCAGTTTTCTATTCCAAGTTTTAGCTAATTCACTGTTTTTAGGATATACTGTTGATTTGAAATTAGTTTGACCCATGATTGGTTCCATAGACAAACTAAAATCAGGGAAAGTATAGCCTTCAACAGATGAGCTTTGATATAGCTTAGAACTTAATATTAAACTGATTTTTTGTTCGAGACTTAAGCGATGAATCAATTTACTGTTTCGTAACATAAAATTTACCCCTTTGCCGAATATGTTTTGTTTCAATGTGTCGCATATGCCTATATGCGCTTGCGTACGTGAGCGTGTAATCTAATTATAAGTTTATCATACGCAATACATAAAAAGATATCTATATTTCCAAATTAATCAAAACTAATAACAAAAAAATGAAAAAATCATGTTTTTACTATGATTAAGATGTTTATAAATTATTATTTTTATCTAAATAAATGAATAAAATTTGATTTTTTACTTTAAAGATCGATAATTCGAAAAAACTATCAGTCTTGTTATGAGAGATTTGACTTAAGTTATTTTTTAACTCATTAATAATTACTCTATTTCTTCAACTGCGATAACTATATCGGTTATGAAAGCTGAAGTTTATGTATATCTATCAGCACTAACATATAGTCTTAAATAGTCTTTATTATTTAAGACGATTGTATATTCATTATTAAATCAAAAAAACAATGGAAAATATATTTCCCATTGCATAAACAAATATTATCTTCTTGTTTGCCTTCTTTCTATTATCTTACCTTTTGATAATCTAATTATGTAAGACACTTTATTTTTTTCTAAATTAAACTTTTTTGATATATCTTCAATTCTCCATTTTTCAACCATGAATAGCCATGTTACATCCAGTTCAAGTTGAGTTAAATCTTTTAACATATCATGGAGTTCAACATTATGAAATTCAGCGTTATTTTCTCCTTCTTTAAAATAACTCTCTTCATCAATAATATAATCTCTTCTATTTCTATTTTTTACATAATGAGAACTAAGTTTATTCATTAGTATCTGCATAAAATATGAATAGAATGGGATTTCAGAATCTTCATATTTTTCTACTGCCTTATATAGAAGAATCAAACTTTCCTGAAATATATCATCATACTCTCTACCAAGATGAAAATCTTTTATTTTTTTCGAAATAAAGATTGAATATTTATTGAATAGTGTCTCTAACGCTAATTCATCAGAGAAACTAATCAAGTATAATAATTCATAATCATTATATTCGAATGGATTTATAGTTTTCTCCTCCTAGATTGAATATCGCTCATACATATCGCAAGAGAAATTGAAGCATTTAAACAATTGATTTTTCCAACCATTGGTATTTTTAGTAAAAAGTCGCAGTTATCTTTAACTAGCTTGCTCATACCGAAACCTTCTGAACCAATGATTAAGCATATAGGCATATCGACTCTAACTTCATCATAGTTAGTATCGCCCTTCATATCTGTTCCCATAACCCAATAACCATTATCTTTTAATTTTTTAATAGCGTTATTAAGGTTTGTTACTTGAGCTATTTTAACATAGTTATATGATCCAGCAGATACTTTCGCAACTGTCTCATTTACGCTTATAGAATGGTTTTTAGGAATGATTATAAAAGAGCCTCCTAAAGCGTCAAAAGTTCTTATGATATTTCCAAGGTTTTGAGGATCTTCAAGGTTATCTAAAATAACACATAATGAATTATTGTTAACAGATGTAAGTAGTTCATCTAAATCATAGTATTCATAGTCTTTAGCGTATACTACAATTCCCTGAGCCTCATTACCATACATTTTATTAAAATCGTTATCTTTCATTCTTTTACATTCAATTTTTTCTCTTTCAATAATAGATAAAACTGGATCTTTAAAAGATTCTTTAATAACGACTTTAATAACGTCCTTTTTATTCTTTATTGTTTCTCTTGATACGTTTTTACCTTTCAATAACATTTCGTCACCATTATATCATAAATATTTGCCTATTTCTAGCAATTTTTTTGGTTTATAAAATCGATGGATTTCATTACTAATTCATCGATTCTTTCTTCATTTTTTATCAAATAAAGATAGCCTATTAAAGCTTCATAACCTGTAGCTTTTCTATAGTCGTTTAAGGAAGCGTTTTTAGGTTTATGAGTTCCACCGCTATTTCTACCTCTCTTATAAACCTCAATTTCTTCTTCAGTTAAATCACTAATTATATAATCAATTATAGATGATTGACTCTTTGCGCTAGTATATTTTATCGCATGTTGATGCATATCATTTACCTTTTGTTCACCGAGTGACAAAAGGTAACTTCTCACTCTTAATTCAAATACTGCATCGCCAATATAGGCTAATGTTAGCCCGTTTTCTTGAATCATAAAATAATACCTTTTTCTGTCAAAACTTTTCTTAGTTCATCGGCTTTATTAAAGTCTTTATTAGCTCTTGCGTTCATCCAATCATTATATGTTCTTAAAGTATCATCATCCATTCTATTATATTTTTTATCTAATCCATATATATGAAGCATTGTATCTAATAAATTATATAATGATACTAGTTTCTTAGAATCTTTAGAGCCTCTAAGTTCTTGATTTATTAACTTAGTTGTCTCATTTATTACAGTTAATCCATTTGGAGTATTTAAATCATTATCATTCGCATCATCGAATTTTTTTATTAGTTCATTATATGTATCATCTTTATAATCGTTATCAAATAGATTATTGATATCTAAATAATAGAATAATTTTCCATATGTAGTATCTAGTCTATTTAGTTCCTGAACAAATTGATTTTGAAGTTCATCAGTATATGGAATTATGTTTCTATATGGGAATGATAATACAAGCAGTCTATAAGCTCTAGGATCACATTTTAAATCTTTAGTCCATATAACATTTCCAATAGACTTACTCATCTTTTCATTTCCAAAATTAACTCTAGCGTTATGAACCCAAAAGTTCGCTAATCTATTATGATATAATGATTCATTTTGAGCTATTTCATTTTCATGATGCGGGAATATTAAATCAGTTCCTCCACCATGAATATCAATCATACCGCCAAATATCTTATGGATCATTACAACACACTCAGTATGCCATCCAGGTCTGCCCATTCCCCAAGGTGATTTATAGATTAATCCTTCTCTAAAATCTTTCCATAAGGCAAAATCATAACCATTTTCTTTTTCTTCTCTAACATCAACTCTTGCGCCTTGAATGAGTTCATCTACTTTTCTATTAGATAAAGCTCCATAATTTGGAAGAGAATCTACTCTATAATAAACATCTCCACCCTTTTGATATGCAGAACCATTATCAATTAGTTTTTGGACAAAATCGATTATCTCAGGTATATTTTCAGTAACTCTAGGTTTAATAAAAGAATCATCTGCATTTAATCTTCTAACATCTTCTAAATAAGCATTGATGTATTTATTCGCGACAGCCATTTCATCAATGCCTTCTTCTTTAGATTTCTTTAGAATCTTTTCATTAACATCAGTGAAGTTAGAAGCCATAATTACCTTATAACCCATATGTTCCAAATGCTTCTTCAAAGTATCAAAAGTAATTATAGGTCTAGCGTTTCCTATATGAATGTAATTGTATACAGTTGGACCACAATAATAAATTGTGACAACTCCTTCTTTTATTGGTTTTAGTGTTTCTATACTATTAGTATAAGTATTATATAATTTCATATTTTCACCACCATTTATTATATGATTATATCATATATAACGAATAAAAAGTTACTCATTTTAGAGTAACCTTTTTAAACCTTGACAAGAGAAATAATTATTCTTTAACGATATTAGTTGCTTGAGGGCCTTTTTCACCATTAACAACTTCAAAGTTAACTGCTTGGCCTTGGTCTAAAGACTTATATCCTTCAGATTGAATCTGAGAGTAGTGAGCGAAATAATCTGTTCCGTCTTCACCAGTTATAAAGCCATAACCTTTCTCTGCATTAAACCATTTAACTGTGCCTTTCATGATGCTCCTTTTAAAAACTTAACTAATAATATACTTTTTCTTAAAAAATGTAAAGAAAAAACGTAAAATTAACATATATTTTTCATAAATTATTCTATATTCAGACTATTTTACTAATAAAGGTATATAAAAAGAAAGCAAATGAATGCTTTCTTTTTATATTATTTTAGCTTATTCAGCCATTTTTACGTATGTAGCGAATCTTGCTTTAGCGTTTTCGATATTTTCTTTTAAGAGTTCATCAGCTTCAGTTGGGTTGATAGTCTTTAAAGTAGAATATCTTCTTTCGTTCATTAAGAATTCGTTATATCTATCCCAGTTAGGAGTCTTAGTATCTAATTGGAACGGATTCTTGCCTTCTGCTTTTAGTCTTGGATCAAATCTGAATAATGGGAAGTATCCACATTCAGTAGCAAGTTTAGCTTCTACTTGAGAATTGCCCATATTGCCTTTGATACCATGAGCAATACATGGAGCGTAAGCGATGATTAATGATGGTCCTGGATAGCTTTCAGCTTCTTTTAATGCTTTAATCATTTGAGCAGGGTTTGCACCATGACAGATAGTTGCTACATAAACATGTCCATAGCTCATTGCTATTGCAGCTAAATCTTTCTTCTTACCTTCTTTACCGCCTGCAGTGAATTTAGCGATAGATCCAGCTCTAGATGATTTAGAAGATTGTCCACCAGTATTTGAATATACTTCAGTATCAATTACTAAAATATTTACATCTCTTTGGTTAGCGATTACGTGATCTAATCCTCCGTAACCGATATCATATGCCCAACCATCACCACCGAAGATCCATTGAGATTGTTTAACGAAGTAATTCTTCATTTCAAGAACTTCTTTAGCTTCACTAGATTCTTCTTTTTCTAAAGCTGCAACTAACTTCTTAGATAATTCTAAAGTTGCTTCTCCATCATTCTTAACTTCTAACCATTTAGCCATTAATTCTTTAGTTTCTGGAGCAACTTTATCCATAGCAGCGTTCATCTTACATGCTAGCTTATCTTTTAATGCTTCATAACCTAAAACCATGCCATAGCCAAATTCAGCGTTATCTTCAAATAATGAGTTAGCCCAAGCTGGTCCTCTACCTTCCTTATCAACTGTATAAGGAGATGCTGGGAATGATGCACCATAAATAGATGAACATCCTGTTGCGTTTGCAACAACCATTCTATCACCGAATAATTGAGTTATATTCTTAACATATGGAGTTTCACCACAACCTGCACAAGCGCCAGAGAATTCAAATAATGGTTGTGCAAATTGTAAGTTCTTAACGTTGCCTTTACCTGTTAAATCACTCTTATAAGTAACTTTATCGAAGAAGTAATGAGCAAGTTCTTTTTCATTAGTTTCAGCATATACTTTATGAATTGGAGTTAATGTTAAAGCATCCTTTGGACATTGGTTAATACAAACTCCACAACCTGTACAGTCTTCAACTGAAGTTTGGATTCTGAATTTGTAGTTTTCAAGTCCTTTACCCATAGCATTTAAGTATGTAGCGCCTTCTGGAGCATTCTTTTCTTCTTCGCTAGAAACTAAGAATGGTCTAATAGCAGCGTGAGGACATGCGAATGCACATTGGTTACATTGGATACATTTAGTTGGATCCCATGTAGGAACCATTTCAGCTATAGAACGTTTTTCATATGCTGCAGTTCCAACAGGCATCATACCATCTTCATAACCTTTGAATGCAGAAACTGGTAAATCATAACCTTTAATTGCATTTACTGGGTCAGCAATATTCTTAACGAAATCAGGTCTATCTAATTGTTCAACTTTTTTATCAGCACCTAAATTCTTCCATTCTGGTTTAACTTCAACTTCAACGAGTCCAGTTCCACCAATTTCAATTGCTTTGTAGTTCATTTCTACAATAGCTTCACCTTTTCTGATGAATGACTTGTATGCATATTTCTTCATTAAAGCAACTGATTTTTCATATGGAATAATTTGTTCATTTAGTTTGAAGAATGCTGATTCCATAACTGTATTGATCTTGTTTCCAAGTCCTACTTCTCTAGCTAATTTAGAAGCATCGATTGTATAGAACTTAGCTTCTTTTTCAGCTAACATTCTCTTAACTGAATTAGGCATATAGTCTTCAAGTTCTTTACCAGTATATGAAGTATTTAGTAAGAAAGTTCCACCTTTCTTTAAGCCATTGATTAAATCATATTTTCCTAGATATGAATCTTGTGAACAAGATACAAAGTCAGGAGTATTAACTAAATATGTAGATTTGATAGGGTTCTTACCGAATCTTAAATGCATTCTAGTAACACCACCAGATTTCTTAGAATCGTATGATGAATATGCTTGAGCATACATATTAGTGTTATCACCGATTAATTTGATAGAGTCTTTACATGCACCAACTGTACCATCTGAACCTAAACCGAAGAATAATAATTCAGTAGTAGATGGATCTCCAACAGCGATTTCTTCTCCTAAAGGTAAGCTAGTTCCATTAACATCATCTTCAATACCTACTGTGAAGTGATCTAAACGTTTATGTTTTAAGTTTTCGAATACTGCAATAATTTGTCTTGGTGATACATCTTTAGATGATAGGCCATATCTACCACCAACAATTACTGGAGCATCTTTCTTTCCATAATATACAGATTTAACATCTTCATATAATGGTTCGCCAAATGCACCTGGTTCTTTAGTTCTATCTAATACAGCAACATGTTTAACTGTCTTAGGCATAGCCTTAAAGAAGTATTTTGCGCTGAATGGACGATATAGATGAACTTCTAAGATACCAACTTTCTTATTCTTCTTGAGTAAGTAGTCAACAACTTCTTCACCTACTTGACAAGCAGATCCCATTAAAACGATTACATCAGTAGCGTCTTTTGCACCATAATAGTTGAATGGAGCATATTTTCTACCAGTAACCTTTGAGATTTGTTTCATATATTCATTAACTACATCTGGTACATTTTCATAGAATGGATTAGATGCTTCTCTAGCTTGGAAGTAAACATCATCATTTTGAGCTGTACCATGAATAGTTGGATTAGCACTATTTAAAGCTCTCTTTCTGAATTCTTCAATCTTTTCTTTGTTAACTAACTTATCAAATACAGAATAATCCATAACTTCGATCTTGTTAACTTCATGAGAAGTTCTAAAACCATCGAAGAAATGTTCAACTGGTACTGATGTTTCAATCGCTACTAAATGAGCAACGCCAGCTAAATCCATAACTTCTTGAACTGAGCCAGAACATAACATAGTCCAACCTGTTTGACGAGTAGCCATAACATCTTGGTGATCACCGAAAATTGATAATGCATGACTTGCTAGAGCACGAGCAGCAACATGCATTACGCATGGTAATAATTCACCAGCGATCTTATACATATTAGGAATCTTAAGTAATAAACCTTGAGATGCAGTAAATGTAGTAGTTAAAGCACCACTCATTAAAGATCCGTGAACGCTTCCTGCAGCACCTGCTTCAGATTGCATTTCAACAACCTTTACTGGCATTCCAAATAAGTTCTTCTTACCTTGAGAACTCCATAAGTCAATGTACTCAGGCATTGGTGAAGAAGGTGTAATAGGATAAATACCAGCTACTTCAGTAAATGCATAAGCGCACCAAGCCGCAGCTTGGTTACCATCCATTGACGCAAAAACTTTTTTTGACATTAATAAATTTCCTCCAATTTATATTTGTTTTTTAGTATTCTACAACTATTCAATTATAATACATTGAAATATATATTTCAATTGTAAATAATTCCCACACACTAAAAATAATAGAAAAAGGCACGAAAAAATCCCGCACCTTTTATCAACCAACCTAATTATCCGTAGATCTTTATTTTTTAATTCCTTCTACTAATGTTTTTATCACAAGTACTAAAAATGGAATGAGGAAAGGCGAAAATATAATCATTATAAGTATGAATATAATGTCTTGCAAGTAAGACGGAAATAGCCATAACAAATTAAGATTATATAAAACTACATATATACCTGTAAAAACAACTACTATAGGAAATACAAAATAAATGTATATCTTTTTAATTTTTTCAAAAATTCTTTTAAATATTTTCATGTTTATATTCCGTCCATCAAGTTTGGTTAAATTCATAACTTCAGCATTATCGATGCCTATTGAAAAATACAATTTGATTTGTTCAACTTTTCTATTTGAAAAGGCGATTCAAATAAAAAAAATATCTAAATAATGAATCCGCAGCAAATCTATCTCTTTTATAAAATTAATATCGGGAATCACATAATATGAAAAGTTTTTATAATTATAATTTTCTAAAAGTCCAAACCTTGCAAGCTCGTTTCTGAAAGTTATAAATACAATTGTAGTAGAATTGAATTCATTATGTAATCCTATAATGGCAGATAATATTGAGTATGCTCCAGCTTTGAAAAGAGATTTAGCCGTTTCCTTAGCGACAGCCCCTGGCAACGCTTTCGAAACAGCTTCTCTAAATATTCTGTCATATAGATTAAAAATCCATTGTATACATTGTTTTAATATACTGCAATAATAACTAATAATATGATGTTAATTACACATATGGTTTACCCTTAAACTTATTAACATAATCAATCTCTGAAACATTCTTTAATTCTTGACGTAGGAATGGAATTGCTGAATAAGCAAATAAAAATTTTTCTAGAAAATAAGATGATGAAACTAATTGAGACAATACACTTTGAATTGATAATCCATTTTTTATAATGTATTTTCTTTTCCCATTGATATTCAAAACTAAATTTTGTACTTTAGTTCTATTTAATAAATATTTTGTACTAAAAAAATCCCTAACTGTAATTTTATTTTCATTGTATCTTATTAATCTAGTAACAAATGCTTCAATATATTTGTATTTTAGAATGCAATTATTTAAATCAAGAGCTATACTGTCATCTATATTTGTCTTCCAAACACCATTATCCCTATAAAAAACAATCTCAGAATAGTTTTTTGTGATAATTCTTTTATTGTATATTTTGTTTTTCTTAAGTATTTTTTTGGTGTTTATTGATAAAAGCACATAAATCATAAGAATAGAACCTAAAAAAACAAAAAAGATTAATATTGTTCCAAGAATTTCATAGTTCAAAATCAAAGCAACCACGCCAAATATTGGGCTTAATACACATAATAATAATGTTAAATAAAACAGTATCATTTACGCCTCCATAAATTATAGAAAAATGTCATAAATAAAATTAAATGTACCTGAAATAATATTCTTCAACGTATCATAGCCTGCTTGATTATAAAACTCATTAATAAGTCCTTTATAACCTAATTTACCTATTTTTAAATTAGGGTACTTTGCATTTTTACATACTAAATAATCTATTTTAGGATTGTATTGAGATGTAGGAATAGTGTTCATATTTTGTTCCCAACTTGATTATACTATAATGAATAACTACTGTCATTATTAAACATAAAAATATTTACAAATATAAAAAACTATATATAGTTTTCGAATTGTATTAGTATTATATATTTTTATTTCTTGCTAAATTAAAAAAAAGATGGATTATAACAATTTCCATCTTCAGTGTATTTGTCATTTAATTAATATCTTCTATAATGGATTCACTAATAAGCGGAATTAGTGGCGCATCACTAAAACTAGATTCTCTTAAAGAAAAATAAGTTTTTTTATTAGGATTCTTAACACTTGTTATAACTAAATCACATAATCCTATTTTTATGATTGTCCCATTAGTATATTGAATCTTTAAGCCATATTCTCCATCAGTTTGTTTCAAGGTAAGAACTAAATATTGTTTATATTTCATTTCATTAAGTTCTTCTTTGAGTTTGTTGTAGTTTTCTTTTGGAATAGTTCCTTCTACTCTTTTTGTTATTCCGTCTTCTTTAGTTTCATAAATCAATGTTACACTTTCGACTTTATTATTAATAAATCTAGAAAATGATTTTTCTGAGTAAACAAATAAAAGAAAAATAATTACAATTAAAAAAATCAGCAAGAAAATAGATGATAACACTCTCTTTTTCATATATATTGCCTCCAAATTAAAATTAACAACTATTAAAATGCATACCAATATTTTTCATATTCTAATTTAGTATAATCAAAGTAAAAGGATTCTTTTCCATAATTCACCCTTAAATATGATAAATCTAAGCTATAATTCATTTCTTCAAAAATATTATACAACTTTTCATTTCTTATGTTAATTTTTGATATTTTTTCATTTCTTGGCCATTTTTTATACTATTTTTCATTTCTTCAAAAATTTTTCATTTCTTTCTTATATTGCGTTTTTTTATTATAAATGAAATAATTTCTATAGGAGAAAAAGTATGAAAAATAAGTTTTTATATCCATATATAATAATTGAATTTGCTTTATTTATAGGAATATTCTTTTTTGTGTTAAATCCTATTATTACATTTAATTATAGAATCCTTGTGAGCGTAGGATTAGGATTTAATCTAATATTCTCTATTTTATTAAAGCCAAAAGAAAAGGTAGATATCTATTTTGTTACAACTATGTCTTTATTCTTATTTGTTGGAGAGTTACTATATTTACTCACAAAAAATCTATTATTATATCTAATCTTAACTCTTCTTGGATTGTTCGTTGTTACCGCAAGATTATTTATAAAAGTTAAGGATAATCCAAAAATAAAAATAGTGACAGTAATAATATTCTTATTATGTCACTTAGTATTGTTAGGATTATTGATGTTTAATGTTTTTGGTTTAGAGTACTTCTTAACATTCTCAATAATAATTATTCTATTAACTAATATAGTTTTGATGATTCAAAGATATAGAAATGAAATGATTGAACATAAGCCTAACTACTTCTTTGGATCTATAGGTTCATTAATATTCGCTACATTTATAGTATGCATGGTATTTGGCCCTTTAATGGATGATACCGCAGCGTTAAAAGAGTTTGTTAGTTTAGGCAGCTCAGTATTAATTATTCCATCAGTATTAATGATGTCTCTATCATTTACGCTTTTTGAACTACGCGAAGCATAGCTGAATGACTTCTTCTATTGCTTTCTAATTCTTCATCTGATGGAAGAATAGGTTTCTTAGTAATTCTTATCAATTTAGGTTCTTCTGGATTAACTGGAAGACCTTTTATATTTATGGTAGTATATCCCTCTTTAAATACATTTTTAACTATCTTATCTTCTAATGGTTCAAAATCAATAACTGCGATACGACCACCTGATACGGTAATTTCAATCGCTTGGCGTAAAGATGATTCTAATACCTCTAGTTCTCTATTAACATATACTCTTAAAGCTTGGAATGATTTTTTCGCTGGATGTCCTTTTTTAGATAATTCTTTTTTAGGAAGAGCTTCTTTTATGATATCAACAAGTTCAAAAGTAGTATCAATCGGTTTTATTTCTCTATTTGATACTATCTTTTTCGCAATTTCTCTTGAATAGATTTCATCGCCATATTTATATAGAATATCAGCGATTAATTTATAATCAAATTTGTTGACTATATCCCACGCAGAGATAGGTAAGCTATCATCCATTCTCATATCTAATCTTGCGTTATGATTATATGAAAAACCTTTTTCTGGAATATCGAATTGGAATGATGAAACACCTAGATCATATACAATACCATCTATTTTGTCTACACCTAGTTTATTTAATTCATATTTAAGGTTTTCAAAATTAGATTTAATAATTGTATAGTTTGGTTTACCGACACTATCTAGTTTTTCTTTCGCTCTAGCGATAGAATAATCATCAACATCAAAAGAGTAAAGGTGTCCTTTACTAGATAACCTTTTTAAAATCTCGCTAGAATGTCCTCCTCCACCTAGAGTCGCATCAACATAGATTCCATCAGGATTAATATTTAAACTTTCAATTGATTCTTTTAATAAAACTGAAATATGTTCCATATTATTATCTAAAAGAAAAAAGCACTATCGTGCTTAAGTCTATTTGCTTTCTTTTTCTTTCTTTTCCTTAACTTCGATTACTTGTTCACCATTGTAGAATCCTTTTTCATCTACTTGATGGCTAACACGATATTCTCCAGTTTCAGCGTCTTTAACGAGAGCAGGTTGTGCTAAACCTTTATTTCCACGACGGATTCTCTTAACTGACTTGCTTGTTTTTCTGAATGGAACTGCCATATTACTCCTCCTCTTTATCCTCTACGCTAAGCTTAGAGAACGGATTTATTTTTTCAATTTCAAATTCTATTTCCTCATCTTGGTATTCCGAATCTTCAGATAAGATACGGACAGGCAAATGAAGAACAATTTCGCCCCAGATTTCCTCATCCAACTCAATTGTATTGCCTACAATTTCGAAGGAGTCATCATCCACCACTTTAAAAGTATAAAACAAATCAGTGTCAAAATCAACTAAAACTTTTACTGGTTTTAAAGTATTCGCACAAGGTGCGACTATATTAGTATAAACATGTAGATGGAATGCGAACATTTCTTGACTTCTAATATAATCATAGTATCCATCAACTTCTACATCATCTATACTTATATATTCTTCTCCCTCTTTGTTTTTATACGAAATAACACC
>CALCVH010000114.1 GCA_937907585.1 uncultured Bacillota bacterium
TGTATTCAATTTTATTCCATGCTGTACTAGTCTTTGTTGGTTTCTCACTATTAATAACAGGCTTGTATCAGCCTTCAATAAAATCATTGTATGAAGGACTTATACCTGTATTCCTATTCGGACTAATAGTATTGCCTCTAAACTTCATAATTAAGACAATTCCTGGAAATGGTTACGTAGATTACATGCTTCTTATGGATTTCAATGGATTTATACCAAAGATAAGTGGTTTCTTCATTGAACATCACATTCAAGTTATATTCTCTATATTAGTTTTATTTATTGGTTATCCTTTAGCGCACGCTATACTAAGCTTTGCGGAAATGGGCATAATAAAACTATGCAATATGTCTAAAAAAACTGAATACGAATCTAAGCCATTTAAAAGTGAAATAAAAAATGAAATCGCAATTTAGTCGATTTCATTTTTTTGATATCCATATAATTAAATAACACTTCTTTTATTTAAAAATGACACCAATGAGTAAGCGTAAATGATTTTCAGACTCGAACAATTAGCGGTTCGAGTTTTTAGATATGGATATTTTTTACGCTTACATAGAAAAAGAGCCTTACTCACGAATAAATAAATGAGTGTGCAGCTCTGATTTATCTATTTCATTTGGCAAAGGCATACAATTTTGATACAAATCGTTTGCAACCTAGTTTAAATCGTTTGCAATTACCTAATTTTTCAAGCAAATCGTTTGTCACTAGTTTTTATGTAATTTAAGCATATATTAATATTCAGACTCAATATATTCTTCTTTAGAGATTATTCCTCTAGGATTATTATGATAATAATTTATTTTTACTTTTACTTCCTTTGTAACTTTTAACCACTTATAAAAATCACCATCTCTAAAAAAGTAATGTCTTCCCATTATTTATACACATCTTTCACAATATCCATTACTCTATTTTGAATGGATAAATTATTTAACATTTCGCTTAATGTACAAATAGTTGAATATTGATACTGGTGAGCTTCGATAATATCTTTAAAAACCATATCATTATAATATTGCAAGCATTCAATAATTACATTTGCAGCTACAACTTGATTGAAGCTAGAATATTTAAATCTATTGTCAATTATCTCTAGTGCTTCAATTAATCTTTTTGCAGAAGTATCAAACGCAAAAACAGGAAATCTAATTAATGTATATTTATCACCTAAATTTTTTGTTGTTGTCTCCATTGCATTTGTATAAATAACAATAGGTCCTTCATATTCATTTATAATCCCATAATTCTTATACATAGCACCACCAACTACTAAGCCTGTATAATCAGATGCATAAAATGCAATGATTGGATCTATCATATTTTCGTCAGTATTAATATAATAAAGACCTTTTGAATATAACGATAATAAACCTTCATCTTCTAGTCTTGATAATATTTTACACATCGTTCTATAAGGCACCATTTCAAAATGATGTTTCATTTCGTATGATACATCAAACATCCTACCTCTGTTTTGATTACAATATTCTCTAATTGTCTTTGTGTAATTCATATTATTAATCACCATCGCTTAATAATAAATTAATCTCTTCTTCCGTAGGTAAATATTCCCTTATTTCATAAGAAGCAACACCAATAGGTGCCACAGATGATTTTAGCGACCACTCAACAGAATTTTTATCTTTATTTCTACATAGTAATAAACCAATTGTTGAATTATCATCTTTAGATTTTAATGTTTCATCAATGGCAGTAACATAAAATTGAAGCTGACCAATAAAGGATGGATCAAAATCAACATTTTTAAGTTCTACAACAACATAACATCTTAATTTAATATGATAAAATAATAAATCAATATAATAATCTTTATTTTCTGTGCTGATTCTATATTGATTACCAACAAATGAAAATCCTTTACCAAGTTCAAGAAGAACACTCTTAATTCTTTCGATCATTGCTTTTTCAATATCTAATTCTTTTGATTTTGTGTTTAAGCCTGCAAGTTCAAAAATATAAGGATCTTTTATTACATCAACAGCAAGTTCTCCCTGAACTTCTGGTAATTGTTCATAGTAATTAGTTAATTTTTTAGAATTATCTGCTTGTCTATCATATAAATCTAAATCTATTTGATGGTCCAAAACAACCTTATTCCATCCATTCTCCAGACATTTTTCTGCATACCATATACGCTTATTTGAATCTTCAATTCGCTCCACCAATATAGAATTATGAGTCCATGGTAATTTTGCCACTGCCGGTGGCAAATTTGATAAATCACGATATGTTTCATAAAACTTTCTCATTCTTGCAAGATTTCTAGGTGAAAAACCAGTCGCATCAGGAAATTCAATTTTTAATGAAGCAGATAATAAATTGATGAAATTAGAACCATATTTTTGGTTTTCACTAATCATTTTACCAATTCTAAAATACATATTAATCAATTCTTTATTAGCATCAGTTAATATTTTATTTCTAGTACTAACAATATCTTTTTTTATTTTTTCAATTGATTCAACAATGTTTTTATCAATATTGTTCATAAAAGTCTCCTTGTCTGTCTCTATTATACCATACAACAATTAATATTGCGACAAACTTAATAAAAAAATAGACAATGTCTACTTTAATTTTAAAACTAAAAATCTGAAAAAGTGGCTATTTACCTATATAAAGCGAAAAAGACATTTTGTAAATTGATACAAAATGTCTACTTTATTATCTTGGCAGGGCCTAAAGGATTCGAACCTTTGGTGATAGGGTCAGAGCCTATTGCCTTAACCACTTGGCGAAGGCCCCAGGATACAAAAATATTTTATCATAAAAAAGGTAAAATGTTTTAGAATTTTACCTTGTCCTTACTTTTGATTTTTTAAAGAATGTTGGAAGTGTCATTATCGACAACAATAATATGATTATTCCTATTACTCCACCTATATAGTAAAGTGGAGTTTTTTGTACAAACACACTTGGCCAAAATGATAACGCAAAATATACAAAGAATCCTACAACATCAGCCATAACGAATGTTTTTAATTTAACTAGTTTCTTATTTAATGCTTCTATACTCATATTCATAGAATTAACTGTTAATCTGTTAATAAATGTAATGATAGATACCACAGTTAATATAATTAATATAATTATTCTAGTTTCACTTGTAAATAATTTAACTATTACTTCTAATATACTTAAGTCTACATATTCAGTTTTTGCTTTGGATATAAATATAACAATATTGTATCCTAAAGAATAAATCATATATAACATAATAAAAAGTATTGAAGGAAATGAAAAAGGCATTTTAACCACATATTTTGGTGTATAAGCAGTTCTTTCTACCCTGCTACCTTTTATTGAAATCTTATCATGGATTTCAGTATGGCATCTAGGACATACTTTATCTTTTTCTTCTAAGACCTTTCCACAATTTGGGCACATGATAAAACCAGGTGTGAGCGGTTCGCCACACGCATGACATACAGTTGAATATTCATCATTTTCAACGCCACATTTTGGACAGATCATATTGCTCTCCAGTATATTTTGTTTATTACAAAAATATTATACAACATTATTTTTATAATGTGTGCTATAATTTACTTGAAATAAAAAAATGTATAAAAATTACATATTTTTATTTAAAATAATACAATTTTTATAAAGGTGGGTTATGTACAAGATACTATCAAGAACTAGAGGAGTTAAACTAGTCGAATTCTATAATGACAACAACTTTCATGTAATACTTTCAAATTATGGAGCTTCTATCTATGAGATTGATATGCCTGATAAAAATGGCAATTTAGAATGTATAACATTGACTCCACAAATGGGTTATTACTTCAATAATAATAAATGTATGGGATTAACCGTTGGTAGAGTTGCAGGAAGAATTAAAGACGCAACGTTTACCATCAATGATAAAACATATAACATTAAACCTAATGAACATGGTAAAAATCTTCTCCATAGCGGTGATCAAGGATTTCAAAATAAATTATTTGATTTCGATATTAAAGACGAGAAAGAATATACAAAAGTTATCTATTCTTTATTTGTTAAAGATTTAGAAGATGGATTCCCAGGTGATCTAGAATTTAGAGCGACTTATACTCTTTATAAGAATGAAAATATAATCAGTTTAGATTATCAAGCGGTTTCATCTAAAGATACATTATTAAATATTACAAATCATTCATATTTTAATATGTCAGGTAATTTAAAAAGAAATATATTAGATGAATACCTTACTATTAATAAAAGTTATATAGGATTAATGAATCAAGATTCTATTTTAGAAAAGCTACAAGCTGTTCCAAAAGAATTTGATTTTAGAAAAGAAAAACAAATTGGATTAGATTTTAGAAGTGAAAAAGTTATCGTTCCTGCATTAGGGTATGATCATTACTTTGCAGACTCAAAACCAACTGTTGTAAATCTATATGATAAAGTATCTGGAAGAAATCTAGAAGTTACTTCTGATTATAACGATGTAGTAATATATACTAATAATTATGTATCAAATACTATATTCATTAATGGAGTAGTAGATTCTCCACAAATCGCTGTCGCAATTGAACCATGTAGAATGACTAAAGTTTTAACTCCTGATGGAATAGTACAAGGCGCACACAAATTATATAACTACAATATAACTTATAAATTTACTATAAAGGAAGAATAGAAATGACCAATAAAACTATAGAAGAGTTATTATATTACGCTGAATGTCATCTTGAATTAGATAAGAATGACGAAATGTTTACAAGAAACGCTCTTTTTCATGAATTAAATGTAGGTGTTCCTTATGAAGGTATGATAGATAAAAAAATGATTGAATCATTAAAAACTCCTACTCTTCTTCTCGATGAATTAAGAAGTGATAATCCAGATTTATCTGAATACCAAATTGAAAAGATAATGTCTATATTATCACCTAGGCCAAGTGATATTATTAAAAAATTCAACGATATAAAGAATAATGAAGGCAGTGAAAAAGCTTGTAAGTACTTCTTCAACTTAATGATATACAACAACTATATAAAAGCTGATTATATCAAGAAGAATTTAAAATGGGAATATCAGGGAGAAAACAATACTCTTGAAATAACTATTAACCTATCAAAACCTGAAAAGAATAATAAAGATATCGCAGCGGCTAAGAATATAGTTGAAACTGGATATCCTAAATGTGTGCTTTGTTATGAGAACGAAGGATATTATGGTGGAGGAAAGATTCAACCTAGATCAAATATTAGGGTTCTTCCTCTTAAATTCAAAGACGAAGACTGGTTCTTCCAATATTCTCCATATGCATATTACAATGAACACGCCATCATCATCAATAAAGTTCATACACCAATGTTGATAACTAATAGAACTATAGAAAATGAGATGATGTTTGTTGATCAAATTCCAAATTACTTTATTGGATCTAACTCAGATTTACCAATAGTTGGTGGTTCATTATTATCACATATGCACTTCCAAGGCGGCGAACATCTAATGCCTATGATGTTCGCAAAAGATAGATATCATCTATTTAAAAAGACTGAACCTGAATGCGAGATATCATATTTAGAATGGTATAATTCTGCATTATTAATTAAATCAAGCAATAAAGAATCATTGTTAAGAGTTACAGATGAAATAATTAAGAAATATTCAACTTATTCTGATGAATCAATCGATTTAATTGCGAATGATGAAAATGGTAGACACAACACTATAACTACTATTACTAGAAAAGTAGATAATACGTATTACGTATTCTTAATATTTAGAAATAATAGATGTAATGATGAATATCCAGATGGAATATTCCACGCTCATAAAGAATATCATAATATCAAGAGTGAAGGAATTGGATTAATTGAAGCTATGGGATTATTTATTCTACCAGGTAGACTTCAAAAAGAATTAGGATACATTAAAGAAATACTAACTAACAATGAAGTTTCTATATCTGATTATTTATTAGAACATAAAGAACTTGAAAAACATATCAACTTCATTAATCAACTAGTAATTAAATATTCAAGAAACAATAGCCCAGAAAACGCAGATAAATACATAAAACATGAAGTTGGTAAAGTATGTGAAAATGTTTTAATTAATACTGGTATATTCAAAGATACTATAGACGGACAATTAGCTCTTATGAAGTTCTTCAAAGAACTTGGCTTGGAGGTTAAATAATATGGGGAATTTAGATAAGATATACGGAAGTAAAAAACAATGGTATTTAAACAGAAAAGATAAAATATCTGACTTATTCTTTTCTACTTATAAAGAATACCCAACTAACTTTTATTCATCATCTGGTCGTGTAGAAGTTTTAGGAAACCATACAGACCACAACAATGGTTTAGTACTAGTTAGCGCAATAGATTCAGATATTATCGCTGCGGTAAGAAAGAAAGATAATAATCAAATACAATTATTGAGTGAAGGATATTCTAAATGCATAGTTGATTTAGACAACCTAGAGTTAAATGAATCAGAACTAGGTTCTTCTCTCGCATTAATTAAAGGTGTAGCCTACAAATATAAAGAAAAGGGATATAAGATAGGAGGATTTGAAACTGTAATCTCGTCTAATATCTTTAAAGGTGCTGGATTATCTTCAAGTGCTGCGTTTGAACTTTTAATCGCTGAGATATTAAATAACCTTTATAATGATGATAAAGTATCTAGAATAGAAATGGCTCAAATTGGTCAATTTGCGGAAAACGTATATTTTGGAAAACCTTCTGGTTTACTTGACCAAATGGGCGTTTCACTTGGTGGATTCAATTTTGTAGACTTTAAAGATAACGCTAATCCAAAAATTGAAAACTTCAATTTAGAATTAAAAGATTATAGAATCGTTTTAATTAATACTGGAGGAAGTCATAATAACTTAACTAAGTATTACGCATCTATTAAGATTGATATGAAGAAAGTCGCATCATTCTTTAATAAAGATAACTTAAGAGAAGTATCTAAAGATGATTTCTATAAGAACTTGCCTCAACTTAAAAGAAAAGTCGGCGGTAGAGCAATCTTAAGAGCGATTCACTATTTTGATGAAAATGAAAGAGTTCAAACTGCGAAAGAAGCTTTAAAAACAGGTGATATTCAAACATTCTTAAAGATGGTTAATGAATCAGGTGAATCATCATATAAATTATTACAAAACTGTTTTATTGAAAAAGACGCTAAACAAGGTATCGCTTTAGCGCTAGAAGTATCAAAGAAAATAATCAAAAATGGTGCAGTTAGAGTTCATGGTGGTGGATTTAAAGGCACAATTATTGCGTATGTATCTATAAATGAACAGATCGAATACATTAATACTATGAAGAAAATATTTGGTGAAAGAAATGTTCAAAAAGTTAATTTAAGACCTATCGGAGCCACATTGATAGAGGAGGAATAATAATATGTTAGTTCCAATATTATTATTCGCTTTAGGCTTAGTATGTCTTATTAAAGGTGGAGACTGGTTCGTAGATGGCGCTAGTAAAATTGCGAAAAGATTTAAAATTCCTGAAATTATTATAGGCGCAACCATTGTATCAATAGGAACCACTCTTCCAGAAACTATGGTAAGCGCAACTAGCGCAGTTACAGGGCATCCTGAAATTGCGTATGGAAACGCAATAGGTTCTATAATATGTAATACTTCATTAATTTGCGCAATTACTATTACGTTCTCTCCATCTAAAGTAGATAAAAAATCAATGATACTACCTGTTATCTTCTTCTTTATATCAGCTATAGCGTACGCTATTATATCATATACGTCTGGTTATTTTTATAGATGGACAGGCATATTATTCTTAGTTTCATTCGTAATTTATCTATTCGTTACAATCTATAGAGCTATAAAACAAAATAAAAAAGATAAGAATAATGAAATAAGCGTTCAAGAGACTAGTGATGAAGCCGATGAAGTAGGTATTGTTGAAAATGATGAAGAAACTAATGAAACAGAAAAAGAAAACAAATTCTTAGCTAAACATCCAAAACTTAAAGCATTTACCTTAACAATATGGTTTGAACTAATATTATTAGTAATTGGTGCAGCATTAATCGCTGTTGGTGCAGAT
>CALCVH010000115.1 GCA_937907585.1 uncultured Bacillota bacterium
ATAATAATGTGATATAATCACAAAAAATACAATTGAAGATGAAAACGCAACGCGCTAATTATTTTGTTGCGTTTACTTTTTCAATTAAGGTTCATTAAAAGATTACTTACTTTTCTCTTTACCTTTGTTATCATAAATGATAAAATAAACAAGGTACGAAAATAAATAAACTTAATATATATTGGAGGCATAATGAATTTATTATTATTTATCGCTTCCAGTTTACATAATGTTTTATTAGCAGATGTATCTTTAGGAGTATTTATTCCTGTATTAGTTATCGCGCTAATCGCAGGTATTGGCGGAGGATTTTTCTTAAGAGTTAAAATCTATGAAAAGTCTATAAAAGAAACCAATGAAAAGATTGAAAAAATGCTTGATGATGCATCAAAAGAAGCGGAACAACTCAAGAAAGATAAAATTATTGAAACAAAACAAGAAACATATAAGTTAATGTCTGAATGCAATAATGATATTAAAGAGAGAAAATCTGCAATTAAGGCTCAAGAAGATAAACTTCAACAGCGTGAAAATTCTCTAGACAATAGATCTAACAATCTAGATAAAAGAGAAGAAAATTTAGACAGAAAAGAACAATCTATTGATGATCGTAAAGCTGCTCTAGAAGAAAAACATAATAAACTGGACGCAATCATTAAAGGACAAGAAGATAAACTATATGAAATTTCACAATATAGTTTAGAAGAAGCAAGATCTGTTATTTTAAATAAGACAGAAGAAGAAATGAAGAGCGAAATTGCTCAATATATCAGAGATGAAGAAGATAAAGCTAGAGAAATAGCTGAAAAGAAATCAAAAGATATATTAGCTGCTGCTATTCAAAAATATGCACAGGATGTTACAAATGAACGTACTGTGTCTGTAGTTCAATTACCTAGTGATGAAATGAAAGGTAGAATCATCGGTCGTGAAGGTAGAAATATTCGTACTATTGAATCCTTAACCGGAGTTGACCTAATTGTCGATGATACACCTGAATCAATCGTATTAAGCTGTTTTGATCCTGTTCGTAGAGAAGTCGCAAGAAGAGCTATATCATATCTAGTTGAAGATGGACGTATTCACCCAGCTAGAATTGAAGAAATGGTTGAAAGAAGCCGTGCTGAAGTTAACCAATTCATTAGAGAATGTGGTGATAAAGCAATATTTGAAGTTGGTGTTGGTAAGATGCACCCTGATCTAGTTAAAATATTAGGTAGATTACAATTCAGAACATCTTATGGACAAAACGTATTACAACATTCAATTGAAGTTGCTTTCTTCGCAGGCAAGATGGCCGCAGAACTTGGTGAAGACGAAACATTAGCTAAACGTGCTGGATTGCTTCACGATATTGGTAAAGCAATTGACCACGAAGTAGAAGGTAGCCACGTTGAACTTGGTGCTTCACTCGCTAAAAAATATAAAGAAAACCCAGTTGTTATCAACGCAATTGAATCACATCATGGCGATGTACCAGCTGATAACGTTATCTCTTGTTTAGTACAAGCTGCTGATGCGTTAAGTGCCGCTAGACCTGGCGCAAGAAGTGAATCACTTGAAAACTATATCAACCGTCTTGAATCACTTGAAGGAATCGCAAACAACGTTAAAGGCGTTGATAACTCATACGCAATTCAAGCAGGTAGAGAAATTAGAATTCTTGTTAAACCTGATGAAGTATCAGATGATGATATTACATTAATCGCAAGAGACGTTAAGAATCAAATCGAAGAGAACTTAACATACCCTGGAACTATCAAAGTAACTGTAGTAAGAGAAAAGAGAGTTCAAGAAATAGCGAAATAATATTTAAATGCGAGGCAAGCCCTCGCATTTATAAACTTGGAGGTTTTATGAAACCAGTAGTTATCAATTCCCCTGATCAAACTAAAGAAAGAAAAAGATTAGATAAAGATAATCACTTTATTGATTATGTGGAAAACAACAAATTTAAAGATTTAGGAAAAGATAAGAAATATTATCTATATACATATGGCTGTCAAGAAAACGAATCTGATTCTGAAAAGATAAGAGGACTTATGGAAAGCATGTCTTTTTCTAAATGCGATAATTTGGATGAAACAGATGTTATCCTAATGAATACCTGCGCTATTAGAAAAAACGCTGAGGACAAGGTTTTTGGTGAATTAGGACGCTTAAAACAACTAAAGAGAAAAAAACCAGAACTTATTGTTGGTCTTGGTGGCTGTATGGCACAAGAAGAATCTGTAGTAAATAAAATATTAACCAAATATCAAAATGTAGATTTTGTCTTTGGTACACATAATTTACATAATCTTCCTAACTTAATCGCAAGAGTTATGGAAAATAAAGAAAGAGTTGTTGATGTTTTATCTTATGAGGGTTCTGTAGTTGAAAACGTTCCACTTGTTCGTGAATCTAATATTAAAGCCTGGATTCCAATTATGTATGGATGTGATGAGTTCTGTACATATTGCATAGTTCCTTACACAAGAGGAAAAGAAAGATCAAGACTTCCTGAAAACATCATTAAAGAAGCGACTGATCTCGCAAATCAAGGATATAAAGAAATTACTCTTCTTGGACAAAACGTTAATGCATATGGAAAAGACTTCACTGATAGAACATATGATTTTGCGGATTTGCTTAATGATTTAGCTAAGATTAATATCCCTAGAATAAGATTCACCACAAACAACCCAAAAGACTTTGATGATAGACAGATTGAAGCTGTAAAGAACGCAAAGAATATAATGAACGCAATTCACCTTCCTGTTCAATCTGGATCAAATAAAGTCTTAAAGAAAATGAACAGAAAATATTCTAAAGAATCTTATATAGAATTAGTTGATAAACTTTATAAAGCTATTCCAGATGTAAGTATTACAACCGATATCATTGTCGCATTCCCTTATGAAGATGATAATGACTTTAATGAGACTTTAGATCTTGTTAAAAGATGTAAATTCGAAGGAGCTTTCACATTCATATTCTCAAAAAGAGAAGGCACTCCTGCAGCTAAATATGTTGATGAAAACATCACTGAAGAAATAGCTTATCAAAGACTTTATAAACTTAATGAAGTTGTGAATGAAGGATACAAAAATGGTATGATGAGATTCCTTAATAAAACTGTAAAAGTACTAATTGAAGGAAGATCAAAAAATCAAAAGAATGTTTTGATGGGTTACACTGAAAACAATAAATTAGTAAATGTTTTAGGTGATGAAAAATACATTGGTCAAATAGTAGATGTAAAGATTACAGACGCTAAGACATGGAGCTTAGATGGAGAAATTGTTAACGAATAAGTTAGATGAATTAACTAAGGAAATTGAGTCTTTAGAAGATGTGCAAAAACTAAAGCTTCTAACAAAAAAAGTGATAGATAAATACTCTACTCCAACTAACATTAAGAAACATAAAGATGATTATCTTGTTCAAGAATTCTTTAATACTTTAGCTGAAGTAGAAAACCTATCAATTCTATTAAGTGATGTATTTTTGAAGGAACTAGAGATAAAGTAATAGCTCGATAATTGCGAAATATAGCGGTTTTCGAGCTATTTTTATTTTTTTATTGAAATATTATTGATAGAAATATATAATATTTTTAGAGAAGGTGTACACAGTGGACTTCAAAACGAACGAAGAAATGTTAGATGAAGCACTAAAATATAGCGAAATTAGGGCAGATTCTATCGTTAAGGTATTCAGAGACAATCATATATATTTTCCAGACTTTGTTTATAAGTTTTTATTGTTAAACTGTTTTAAAAAACATATCTTTAACGACGCTTATATGCAACTATATTCTGATGAATTTAAATATAAACTTCGTTCATATAATTTCTTTTCTATTCATCTATTAAGAAAGACTATTGAAGATTATAATATCGATGTTAAATCTAGTGAATTCAAAAATTTATTCTTTAGATTCTATTTAAAAAATGAAAAGAAATTTAAGAAGTCTATTATATTAAGCACTTCTTTAAATGAACTAATTGAAGATAAAAATAGTGATGAAACTATCTATGATTGTTTAAAATCTTTTGATGATTTATTCTATACTCCAAAAGGATATTTAGATGGTATATCTTTATCTATTTTAAAAGAATCAATCATCGCTACATATTCTCTTCCTTATCTAAAAGATTTAGGAAGTAAATATGGAGTCAATGTTCCAAAAAGAATTAATAAATCTGAACTCTTAGATTTAGTTTCTACTAGATTCCAATTGACTGATGAAGAAAGATCTACTATTGAATCAAAATCAATTACTGAGATTATTTCATTCTCAAAAAAGAAAGGGTTTAAAGTATCTTCTGATCTTAAAAAATCAGATATGGTTGAATACATCATTTTCAAACTTAATAAATATAATGAAGAAGTAGAAAAAGATTTATATAACTATGATATCTTAGTTGAATCTGATTTAATTGAGAATAAGATTGAACAAGATAATCTTGAACAAACAGATCAAGCTATTCCTACATCTGAAGTCATGGTTGAAAATGAAATGGATGATGAAGATGTTAAAGTAGATGAAAATGTAGAACCTCAAGACGAAACTGAAACAGAACCAGAAGAAGTTATAGATGAACCTACTGAATCAAATGAAGAAAAAGAATTAGATTCTACTGAGAATGTAGATGAACCTACTAATGAGAATGATAATGATCAAGAATCTCTAGCTCAGGAGGATACAACGACTGAAGAAGTTGAAACTTCGCCTGAAGAAGCTACTATTGATGAAGAAGAATCAGAACCATCAAAAGAAGAAACAGAATCTGAACAAGAAGATTTGTCTCAACCTGATATTTATTATGATCAGACGGTAGATGAAGAAATAAAAAATATCATTAAAAAATATTATGCGAAGAAACTTAAAAAAGACACTTGGCTTAGAATTGCGGTAATAGCGGTATTTATCTTGGTTGTAGTTATGTTAATCTACTTTGCGCTTAAATATTATAAAGTATTTTAAATAAAGGAAGGGATAGTCAAATATCCCTTTATTATGTTTATGAAGAAAATTGTTTTAATTGTTGGACCTACTGGTGTAGGCAAAACCAGTTTATCCATTAAACTCGCAAAACATTATAATACTGAACTAATTAGTGGTGACTCTGTTCAAGTTTACCGTTCTTTAGATATAGGATCAGGTAAAGTTACTGAAAAAGAAAAAGAAGGAATTAAACATTATCTAATTGATATATTAGATCCAACTCAAGATTATAGTGTTAGTGATTTTCAGAAAGCATCTAGAGAAATAATAGATAATATGAATACACTTCCTATATTAGTTGGTGGGACTGGTTATTATTTAAGAGCGTGCTTATATAATTATGAGTTCACTTCTAATAAAAGAACTGATAAATATAATAATCTAACTAATGAAGAACTATATAATAGATTGTTAGAATTAAAAGATTCTAATATTCCAAATATAAATAATAGGATTAGATTATTAAGACATTTAGAAATATTAGAATCTAATGACGAACCAACTAAAAAAGATGAACCATTATATGATTTTCTAATTATAGGTCTTACATGTGATAGAGATATTCTATACGATAGAATAAATAGTAGAGTTGATGAGATGATTAAAAATGGTCTTTTAGAAGAAGTAAAATCATTATATGATAAAGGAATTCATTCTAAAGCAGTCAACTCTATAGGATATAAAGAACTATATGATTATTTTGATAATTTAACCACATATGATGAAGCTGTTAATTTAATTAAACAACATTCTAGAAATTTTGCGAAAAGACAGATGACATGGTTTAAAAATCAAATGGAAACACATTGGATCGATGTTGTTAAAGAGGATCCGTATCAAAAATCAATTGAATTAATTAATGCATTTCTAGGAGAATAGTATGGAAATATTAGAAATAATGGAAAAAAGGCATAGCGTTAGACAATATACTGATAAAAAAATAGAAGATGATAAAAGATTAATCATTGATCAAATGATCAATGACTTGAACAGTGAAACTGATTTAAATATTCAAGTCTTTTATGATGAACCAAACTGTTTTAATTCATTTATGGCTCATTATGGAAAATTTAAAAACGTTAATAACTATATAAGCTTTGTAGGAAAAAAGGATAATGAATTAGAAGAAAAGATAGGTTATTATGGTGAAAGATTAGTTTTATCATTAACTGAAATGGGGATTCAATCTTGTTGGGTTAAATTAACTCATGGTAAATCTAAAGCGGTACTAACAAAAGAAGAGAAAGAAGTCATCATTATAGCGTTTGGATATGGAGAAACTGAAGGTAGACCTCATAAATCTAAATCTATGGCTGATTTATGTAATTATTCTTTAGAACTTCCTGATTGGTTTATTAACGGAATGAAAGGAGCGATGTTAGCTCCAACCGCAATCAACCAGCAAAAATTCTATTTTACATATAAAGATGATGAAGCAATCCTTAAAATGAAAAAAGGCCCTTGTTCAAATATAAATAAAGGCATAGTTAGACTTCATTTTGACTTAGCTTCATCAAGAAGATGTGAATAATAAATCTTTATAAAACTTGTTATTTTCTTAAAATCTGTTTTCATAGAAATTATTATATGTTATAATCCAATCAAGAATAGCAATTGGAGGCACATATTGAATATAAATTTTTGTAATATAACAACCAAAAGTTATTATAGATTTATCGAATTCTTATCTTTATTATGTGGAATAGATATATCACATGAAAGATTTAAACAAGTAATACTGGATAATATTGAGGCCGTAACTAATGAAGATAAACAAGTTAAATCTTTAGCTAATTCATATCTCTATATATTATCCAATATTAAACAGCCATTATCTTTAGAAATTATATATACATCATATTTTTTATTAACAGGGAAAAATATTGATAAATCTGAAAGCGAAATCATTTTAAGCACTTATTACTATAATAATAATACTGACGCATACAATAAGGCAATTGCCGTGCATAAAATTATTTTAAATGTAATTAAGAATAGAAAAATTGAATTCGCTTTTATTATTTCAAATTATATATTACTTAAAAATAAAAAAGGACAACTACTACCTCATCCTAGAATAGTTAATGATTATAATACTAATTTAAGAATAGATGATTATTCTGATTGGATATTTTTATTTAAACAGATGGAAGATAGACAAACATTTAGTGAAGGCTATCCTTTGCCAAGTAAAGAAGATGTTATAGAAAAAATAAAAAATATTAGTAATACATTAAAAACTACATATAAAGTGAAGTTTTTAGCTTTATATGGCAGTATTGTTAAAAATATTCAAAATGAATCAAGCGATATAGATTTCTTAATAGATTTTGATAATAATTTAATAGATTATGAAAAAGGATTATTGAAAGAAAAACTAATTAAATACTTGAAAGAAGAATTAGACGAAAGAATAGATTTAGTTGATTTTAAACACGCATTAAAAGAATTAAATATTAATGAAATGGAAAAAATAATAGTTTTAATAAAGGAGCAATAGCTATGATTAAACATATTACAAATGATTACATTAATGAAAATCTTGATTCATATGTTGAAATTACTTCTAAATTAATATCAACTAGCAATAATAATTACAATTATATAGAACCTTTTCAACTTCAGAATCATCCAGATGATCTTTATATTTTTAACAGCAATTATATATTAGTACTAAAATTAGAATTTAAAAATCTTGATTCATCAGATTCTATATTAAAATTATTGATTAAATTAAGGATGCATGCATTAAATTTGCATTCGCACTTAAAAGTATATAAAATCAATACTAATTTGGTTGATTTTCCTTTGTCTGCTTCAACTTTATATAATTCGATTTCATTTTCTACTTCTTCATTAATTGATCAACTAATTTTATATCCAATGTTAAATTATGGTGATGGATATTCAACTCAAAGTGTAGATATTGATTTAACTAGAATAGCTCAATCTATTACACCATCAAATAATAAAATATTTTTAGCGATAAAAGGTGGATATACGGCACCTAATTTTATTTATTTATTTACCCCTGAATATCTAAGCGATAATGAAAATATTGTCGATGCAGAAGTTTTAAAAAATGATGGATTAAATAACATTAATAAATTTGATGAAGTATCATGTTCTTTATATGATAAGGGATATATAAATCTTTCAAATGGCTCTGTAATTCATAATTTTAATTTGATTACATCATTAGGTAAAAGAATGCCTATCCCACTTAAGATGTCCCATAACTGTTTTAGAACTAATAATAGCCCTTATTTTAATTTTAATTTAAAGTTAAATTACGAATTTGTTATTAATTATGAAACTATAGAATCAGAGACAACTATTAGTATCTACAAATTTCTGATAGAAGATTATAGTGGCGTTACTAAAACATATGATAGTTATGAGAATACCGAAAAGAATCGTGAATTACTAGGAATAGATAGATACATAGAAGATTTAGCGCTTTTTTATTCCGCTGATGATGGGTCATATTTATTTTCTGAAATCATTAATGACACTATACATTTGTATTTATATGATATAAATGAAAATTTTTATCATCTTAAATCTGAATCAAATAGATTTGTGCTTGTTCAAATTAAAAATTCATATAACGATGAAATTAATTTTTCATATAATGAAGGATTAAATAATGAGTTAATTACAATCACAAACACCAGCAATGATTTAATAAAAGTATATTATACGTTAATAGACAATAAAAAGATTATTAGTAGAATAGAAGATGTTAACACTTCAAGAATGATAACTATTGATACTTACGAAAATTATATTTTAATAAAATACAATAAAGGCAACGATGAATATTCATGCTATAAGAAACTTAAAATTAATTTTTATATTAATAATACTATAGAAAGCATTCAAGAGTTTGATGAAAATAATAATCAAATGAATAAACTTGAATACATCATTTCAAATAATAAAATATCGACTGTTAATAGATACGATTCGTTAAATAATAAAATATCATATAAAAATTATACGTATTTATCAAAATATACCAAAATAAGTGATAATTATAATAACACAACCTATCATTACTTTGATCTCTATAATAGACCAATACTTGAAATAAACGATAATTATAGATGTTTAAGTTATTCGTATAATAGTATTGATGAACCTCTTAAAGGGGTTTCTTCAATCACGGATTTTATTGTCAAAAAAAGATGTTTAATAGAAAATCATAGTTTTGAATATCTAGACAACAATCAAGATTTAATTGGGTGGGATTTAACTGGAAATAAAAAATATAGTTTATCTGATGATTGTCTCTATGGAGGAAAAAGCTTATTTATTAATACTTTACCAAGTGACAGTTTGAAGTTGACTCAAAATATTTATTCTTTATCAAACGGAACTTATTCTCTTAAAATAAACGCTAGAGCGTTATCTTCATTAAACAATCTTTCCATTAAGGTTAAACTGACTTATATGAAGAAAGATATAATAGTAAATGGTGGAGCGATAGAGATAAACGCCATCAATCCTGGTTTAACATTATATAATGAAGAATATCCTGTAAATCTAACTAATCTTGATGGTAACTGGAAAAGTTTTTCTACAAATAATTTTACTATATCTGCGCTTATGATAAATTTAGTAGTATCTATAGAAATAAACGCAAGCGGGTTGAACCAAGTATATTTAGATGATTTTAATTTTAGTGATGGAGATAAAGTAGTAAGGTATAATTTAATAAACAATGGTTCATTTGAAAATGTATCTGGCAATAGACCATCGTGTTACCAATTTGAAAATTTAAGTAATGACGATACTATTACTTCTTCATTAAACGATGAGACAACCCACGCCTTGATATTCTCAAAAAAGGTGATGCATCTAGATTTAAAAGATGTTACTTTTGATGGAACAGAATTTGTAGCTAGAAAGCTATATCAATTAGTTAATGTAAAAGGATATAAAGGTGATTGTTTCACTTATAGCATATTCGCAAGATGTTTTCTAACTATTAACACAAAATTAAGGGCTTATATTACATTTAATTATTTGAATACTGAACCAGAAACAATTTATTTTAATTTTTTAGAAAATATAAATACTTATCAATTATTATCTAAAGGCATAAGAGCTTTATACGATTATGAGTCTATTATAATAGGTGTTGAATATGATGGATTCGATCATTTATATATTGATTCATTTGAATTAAATAAAGATACGTTTACTACTTATTATAACTATACTCCTAAAGGAAAAATAATAGATATATCTAAGGATAATGGAAAAAGCATCAACATAAAATATGATAAAAATAAACCAACCTATATATCATATAAAAATAATGCCTATTTTAAATATGAATATGATAGTATAGGAAGATTATCAAAAATCATTGATTCATTTGGTACAACTATTGATTATACGTATGGAACAAATGAATCAAAATATGATGTTACAAGTACATCTATTTCATATTATAATGGAACGAATCTTAGTTCGATCGTTTTTGAATATTCTTATGATAATTTAGGAAATATAACTACTGAAATCGATGAACATGATAATTCATTTAATTATATGTATGATACTTTAAGAAGAGTAGTGAAAGTAACTAACCCTAATAACCTTGAAATAAATAAAGAATATGACTATTTATCAAATGTAGAAAGAGTATATTGTTCGTTAAATCCAAATTCAAATTATATACATTCAAACGATATTACATATAATAAGACATTAAACTTAGTGAGCAATGTTTGGACCGGCCCCTCTAATAACAGAATTCATTATGACTATATATATGATAGTACTGGTAGATTACTTGAAGTAAAACAAAGCAATCTTTCTTTAGAAAAATATGAATATAATTCAGTTTTGAATTCAATAAATAAAAACTTAATCACAAGCAAAAGATATGGTAGTAGCGGCGATCTATTTACTTTTGATTATGACAATAAAAATAGATTAACACAGGTATACTTAAATAGTAGTTTAGCTTATCAATATTCTTATAACGAAGAATCATTAGTATCTGAAACTATAGATCATATTAATAACAAAAAAACATTTTATTCATATGATTCTAAAGATAGATTAGAAAGAATTACTAATGATGACTATGTAATAAAAAAAGGATTTGATAACAACGACAATCCACAAAAGGTAATATATTCAAATGATTATGTAGATAGAATAAATTTATTTGAATATGATTATGAACATACTCAAGATACTAAAGATGGTTTTATAAAAAGACTATCAAAATATAATGATGAAATAATTTTACCAAGTTTTAAAGGCGAATCGTTAGGCGGATTAAAACCTACGTTTTATAACGCTGAGGTTATAATGGATTCAACTATTAACTCTCAAGTTTTTGAGTGCGCTTATAGAAACAATTATCTTTTATATGATTTAAATAAAGTTAATGAAAATTATCAAAATGAAGTAGTTGATGGTAAAAAATTTAATCTCTATGAATGGAAAAGAGTCTTTAGATATATAAAAACATTTTATCTTTGGTTTAAACCTGAACAAGAAATAACTAATAGGCCGCCAAAAATAATTAATATTTTAAGATTAATGAATCTTGATTCAGAAAATAAATATTTGGCTTCTATAGATATTAATACATCATTCAAAATCATTTATAGAGATAGAAATCAATCAGTCAAGTTAACAACCTCTAATTCAATTAATTTTAATGAATACAATTTCCTATCATTTACAATCTTAAGAAATAGTAACAATGACAACGTTATAAAAATTACATTAAATAACACAGAAACACAAAATGTCATAGTAAACGAGAGCGTATTTAGCGTTAATGGTTTCTCATTATCTAAACAGTATATTGAATCTTTAGAAGAAGGCTTATCATCTTCTGAATTATCACATTCAAATTATTTATTACAGAACATTTCATATTGTGTTCCTTTCGTCGGTGTTTCTAATAAAAATTATTCATTAAACGAATATAAAAATATGAATAGCGCGTTTAATAAATACTTTATTAGTTCTAATACTAGATTATCTCGTTCTTCGCTTCTTTATTATAGTTTTGATAAAGAAGATGACTATGATTTAATTACTTTAGATAATGAAGTTAATTCATTAAAAGGATTAAGACCTATAAACTATATAAAGCCTGATGAAGAATATGATATAACCAAAAACACCTTATTTAGATATGATAATCTATTAAATAGATATTTATACTGTGTGATAAAAGATGAAGTAGATCAAATACTAAAATATGATTTTAATATTTCTACTAATTTTACTATGTCATTACTTTATAAAACTATCCCTAATCCACCTTCATATGGCGCAAGAACTATTGTTAATTTTAAGGATAAAGACACAAATAATGACATATTAAAAATATTTCTTACTCCATATGGTCTTATGAACTCGCTTGTAATTCAACGTAATAGTGATGTTAAAATGATGTCTTCTATTAGTGAAAATACTTGGCAGAATCTATTTATTAAATTAGATAACGGTTCATTATATGTTTATCTAGATAATATAGTATTATCACCACCTTTATCAAACATTGATTTATCTAATTCAATTTGTTATATAGGCGCATTAAATGATGATATTGGTAATCCGTTTAATGGATATATAATGGATATAAAATATTCTCTTAAAGCTATATCATATGATTATCAAAAAGAAAAGAAATCAAGACCAAAAATATACGCTGATATCACTGATAATTTAGGAAGATTGGTAAACAAGAATATAGTTATAGGTGATGAATGTTACGAATATGTATATAATTATGATAAGTTAAGAATATCTAGTGAAATGCTTGTGACTGATGAAGGAATATCATATGAATATGACTCGATGAATAATGTAAGTGTAACTAATTTTGATTCAAATATTACTAGATATGAATATGATAAATTAAATGAATTAACTAATGTTTATCAGAATAATACACTTAAATATCATTATGAATACGATGCGTATGGAAATATAACTAGGTTGACTAAACCAGGAACCATTAATGAATTATCATTCGCATATGGAGTAGGTGGTAGATTAATAACCGTATATAAAAAGGTTAATAATAATGATGTAGTCTACAGAACAATAACATATAATAGTGATAATCCATTCTATCCATCATCTTTAACTATTAACTCCATAAATAAATCACTTAGCTTTAGTGGTAAAAGACTTATGAGTATAGGTAGTGATATATCATTTACTTATAACGATAAAGGTATAAGAACAAGCAAAACTACTAGTGATGCGTTATATGAATATGAACTAGATGAATCAAGGATAATATCACTTAGAAAAACATCTAATCAAGTAGTTAATAAAATATATTTTAATTATGATTTAAATGGATCGTTATCATCATTAACATATAATAATAAAGAATATATTTATGTAAGGGATACTTTACAAAATATATTAGGTATTATTGATACAGATAGAAATTATATAGTAAAATATAGTTACTCTCCATTTGGAGAAGTAACTAGAACTATTCTATCCAATGATGTAGATGATGTTTTTATAGCTAATAATAACCCATTTATATTTAAAGGTTATTATTATGATTTTGAAACTAATCTATATTATCTAAATAGTAGATATTATGATCCTGAATTATGTAGATTTATCACTCCTGATAATTATTCATATTTAGATAATAATAATCCAATTGGATTAAATCTATATATGTATTGTGGAAATAATCCAGTGATGAATATAGATCCAAGCGGATATTCTTGGTTTAGAAAGTGCTTAGATTGGGTTGAAACCATAATTGGCACATTTAATCCAATTAGTTTACTTATATCAGTTACTGCAGTCGCTGTTGCTGCAATTACTGGTAGAACAGATGAACTAAAAGAAGATTTTGAAAACGGTTGTTTTAATATATTTAATCAATCAGAAGAAACCGCTATAAATGCGAAAGTATTTAGTTTTTATAAAGGAAGTAAAGTTGTTAGATTAAATGGGAATAGAGGTTTTACTATTTTTGGTACCATATGGGCTGGAAAAGAAAACTTTTCTACAAAAGATTTAAAACATGAACATGGTCATCATGTTCAAGAAATGATTCTTGGTCCTTTATATCTTATCAATATCGCTGCTCCATCTATTATATATTATTATATTGATGATAAGTATTTAAGTAAAATGCCAGGAGACAAATCAAGCGATTACATTTATTATTCTACCCCTTGGGAAGTGACTGCTGATTGGCTTGGTGGAGTTGAAGGAAGAGAATACAAGAAAGGTTCTCTTGCTTGGGGAATAATTGAAAATCTCTTAGGACCTTCGATTATTTTATTATACTTATTATTCGGTTATTAGGAGAAAATAGATATGAAAAATACACTTTGCATATATATTTTACTTGGACTTATATACTTAATATTTGTATTTACAACAATTGAATGTGAAGAAAAAAGAGCAACTAACTGGGAATTTGAACATGATATTGAAGAAATAGAATCAATTGTTATTGCTAAATTTGGGGAAAGCTTTAATACAACGACTATAGATAAAATAGACATAACTGATTTTGAAGTTGCGAAAGAAATAGAAAAAGAACAATACACTGAATTATATGAAGAAATAAAGAAACTTCCAATTGGAAACCTTGAAATGTTTGCCCCCAAGCATGGTTTTTTCCCTTATGGTTTTATTGTTTATTTTAATGATGCATCTTTTGATATTCTTACGAAAAATAACGCAAGGCACCAATACGCTGATGGATCTTACATAGTTCCGTATATTGGGAAATATTTTAATTACGAGTATAAAAAATTATTAGAAAAACATTTGGGAGAAAGTATAGTATATTAATAATAATTCGAAATGTTTTTAACTATAACAATCACAACTTCGGTAAAATGATAATAAAATAATAATCCAGGTATATTGTATCTGGATTATTTTAGTTTATATAGAACTTTAATGAAATGTTATATTAACTTATGAAATTTATATCTTTTTAGTACACCATATACTATCGATAATATTGATAGCGTTAGAAGACCTACGCCCATTAGAATTGCGCAATTCATAAAGAACTTTTGTGGTAATATTAGTATTACTTCATCATATCTTGGATCAAATTGCCAGTTGGTTTTGCCTGGGAAGAATAATTTATGGAAAACTGTAAATAATTTATTAAAGTCAATCATTCCAAAGACACCTACTATCGCTACTAAAAGAAGCGATAATATTCCCCCATAAAATAGTGGTGAATAGCCAAAGAAATCATATACTCTCCATACTTTTAATAAATATAAAACAAGTAAAGTTAATAATATAACTCCAGATGTAATCATCACTATTAAATCGAGTTTAAATAGAGGAACGCAGTCTGCGAAATGGCTTTTTCCTTCTTCAGAATAATTAAGCTTGCCGGTCTTAAATTCTGTGCCTTTCCAGATGAAATCCATTACATCATCAAAAGCATCTATAACGTCTTCTTTAGTATAGTTTTTTCTTGTGAAGCTGTTTAAATCTTCTACTATGTTAAGAGTGTCTATTTGTCCATAATAAAATCTTCTATTTGCGAGTGGTAAAAAAATAGATAGTGATATTATAAATACTGTTGTAGATATTAAAAGAAGTATAGATAATAGTTTATTCTTCATTTCTTTAAACCTAGTATAATCAAATTGGATAGGTATAAGTCCAATTTAATTCTTTCATATTTTATTGTTCTCCACAAGAGTGGGGAACTGGCCCCATG
>CALCVH010000116.1 GCA_937907585.1 uncultured Bacillota bacterium
AATGAGAAATGTAGTTGTTAATGTTACATCATATGAAAATTCAGCTGCTTCAGCTCCTGTATATGTTATAGATGAACATGAAGGTGTTGAGTTCCAAGATGTATATATTTCTGCTCCTGCTGAAAATGGTCCATATCTATTAATATATGGTAGAGTTGCTGGAGGAACTAACTACGTAAAAGGTGATAGTGAAGATAATCCAGGAAGAGTTAACTACCATAATAGAATGGACTGGTTAATCAGAACATATCCTGCAATTAAAGAATTAGGTGGATACTGGGTAGTTACTGATGAATCAGTAGTTTTAAAACCAATATTTTAATTAATTTATACTTATAATTAGGCACCCCATTTTGGGGTGTCTAATAAGATTTAATTATGAAAAAACTTTTTATACATAATAATAAAAATAATAATATTACAATTGAATTAGAAAAAGGTTTAATAACTTCCTTATACGGAATCGGAAAAGATCTATGCAAAGGCAACAAATGCCCCCTTTTTGTTGTATCAATTATTAAAGAAAATAATGATAATTTTAGATTATCATCTAACGATTTCAAATTTATTAAGTTAATTGAAAAAGATGACGATTACGTTTTAACGTATGATTATTTTGAAAAATACATCGTTCGTATTCATTTAAAAGTAAAAAAAGATCCATTTGAACTTAACTTCAAGTTTGATGTTGAAAATCATACCAATGATTTGATTGAATGGTTTGAATGTCCTGGTATTTCTTTTGATGACACTTTAGATGGAACGAAAGATTCAAATATACTTTGGTTATTTAATGAAGGATCACTAGTTAGTTATAACAAAGATAAAATGTGGCCATATGAGGAACCAGAATATCCAAGTTATGGCTCTTTTGGGTTGTATCCTAACATCGTTGAATCTCAATATATGGCTTATTTATATAATGATGGCGGATTATATATAGGATGTCATGACACTGAAAACAATGTTAAACAATTAGATTTTTATCATAAGGATAATAGAATTAAAATACAATTAAGATTCTACAGTGGAGTAAACTTTGGTGAAGACTTTTCAATATGTTATGATATTGTATTAAAATTCTTTGTTGGTTCTTGGCAAGACGCATCTATGATTTATAGAGAATTTTTTGAAAAGAATACAAAAATAAAGAAAATTGAAGAGAATAATGATTTACCATTATGGTATAAAAACGACTCATTAGTAGTATTAACTCTTCCTATTTTAGGCGCTCACGATACTGCGGAAATGAAGCCAAACAAATTATATCCATACGATAATTTATTAAAAGTGGTAGAGAAATTCTCTAAAAGAATCAATTCAAAACTATTGGTTTTACTTATGCAGTGGGAAAGCACTGCTCCATGGGCTCCTCCTTATATGTGGCCTCCTTATGGTGGAGAAGAACAATTTAAGAATTTTTCTAAAAAGATACATGAAATGGGCCATTATTTAGGACTTTATTGTAGTGGATTAGCTTGGACTCAACAAAGCAATGTAGTAAAGTCATATAATAAAGAAAAAGAGTTTAACGATAAACATTTAGAAAAAGAAATGTGTGTAGGAATTAATCAAAAACTTGAATATAGAAGAGTATGCGTATCCCAAGTTAAAGGATATGATTTTTGTCCTACTAGTAAAGTTTTAAAAGATATATATAGTGAAGAAGTCAAACATATTTATGACGCAGGAGTAGATTATCTGCAATTACTAGATCAAAACCATGGTGGTGGAAGCTATTTTTGCTTTTCTAAATCTCATGGACATCCTCCAGTTCCTGGCAAATGGCAAGTAGATGCGGTAAATGATTTACTTTCATCATTAAAGAAAAAAAATATGCTTTTTGGCTGTGAGTCTGCAGCTGCTGAAGCATATTTAGATAATCTTAATTTAAGTGATAATAGACCGACACTTGCTGAATTGGTAGGAGATGCGGTTCCTGCATATCAATTCATATATCATAGTAGAGTTAATAACTTCATGGGAAATCAATGTTGTTGTTCAATGAAGTATGATGAAGATGATTATAATTACAGATTGGCTTACTCATTTTTAGCAGGCGATCTTCTAACGATTGTTATAAATGAGGATGAAGAAATAATGCACCATTGGGGAGCGACTAGAGATGGCGTTCAAAATCCTCCACAGAATGAAGCGTTAGAATTAATTAAAAATCTGAATAATACTAGACGTGTATTAAAAGAATACTTAATATATGGTGAAATGATAAAACCTTTAGAATATAAATGTAGTGAAACAAAAACATTCTATGTGTTCAGAAGAAAATATTTTGAAAAGAAAGAAAGGAAGGTTTTGTCTAATGCTTTTAGATACAATAATAAAAGAATGGATTTCTTTGTTAATTATACAAACAAGCCAGTAGAAATAGAACTTGAAATTAAAAAGAATGAAAGGTTTTATTCTTGTATTGAAGATTATAAAAACAACAATTTCACTGTAAGAAATAATGAAAAAATAGTGGTTAAAGGATTAAGCGTTGTATTTGTTGAAAATCACGTTTAATAGGTGCTTATATGGATTATAAAAAGATAGTAGATAACTTGTCTTTAGAAGAACTTGCAGGTCAGGTTTTATGTTTTGATATTTATGGAAAAGATGATCCTAATGAAATTGAAAAAGAAATCAAAACAATGAAACCTGGTGGTATATTTCTTCAGGGAACAACAAAAGAACAAATAAAATATTATACAGATATGGTTAATAAGTATACCAGTGTGCCTGTAATAGTTTCAAGCGAAATAGAAGGTGGTCCAGGATATGGAATCAAAGATGCTGGAAATACACCACATATGATGGCGTTAAGCGCTTCAGATGATGAAGTTTTGTTGGAGGAACTTGGAAAAAGTATTGGACAAACTTGTAGAGCAAATGGTATTATGTGGCCTTTTGCGCCAGTAGTTGATTTAAATATAAATTTCAAGAATCCAAGTATTAATATTAGAGGCGCATCAGATTCTCCTAAACATGTTGTAAAAATTGCTGGATCAATCATCAAAGGTCTTGAATATAATCATAATATGGTTTCTTGCTGTAAACATTTTCCTGGAGAAGGATTAGATGACAGAAATTCACATTTTATGACTACAATTAATCCATTATCTCAAGAAGAATGGATGAATACATATGGTTACATATATAAAGAACTAATTAAAAGAGGCTTAAAATCTATAATGGTTGGACATATTGCGCTTCCATCATTTGAAACAGAAAAAGATCCGATAATTGGATATTTGCCAGCTGTTTTCAGCAAAAGTCTAATCACTGGATTGCTAAAAGAAAAATTAGGATTTGATGGATGCGTAGTATCCGATGCGATGAGTATGATTGGTGCATGTGCTTGTATTGATGATTTAAAAAATATAGCTATTAAATATTTAAATGCAGGTGGGGATATGATATTATTCCCTGAACCAACAGATCATGATAGAATTGTTCAAGCTGTAAAAGATGGTGAACTATCGATAGACAGGTTAAAAGATGCGGTTACAAGAGTTTTAAAACTCAAAATGGAAGCTAATTTATTCAATGATTATAAGGTATCTTTGCCTGTAGATGAAAGAGAAAAAATTCAAGAGATATCACAACAAATAACTGACAAATCAATTAAGATAGTCAGAAACTATGATGGTATTATTCCTTTTAAATACAAAAAAGATTCTAAAGTCTTATTCCTTAATATATTTGAACCATATTTTCATAAAGAACCAACAGGAACAGAATTTAAAGCATTGAAGGATGAATTAGAAAAATATGGATGTAAGGTTGACGAATTATTTAATCCTAATCACAAGAAAGTATTATCCGTAATGAACGATTATGATTTGGTTCTTCTAAACTGCAAGATGAGTTCTGAAGATTACCATGGAGCAACAACTAGAATTGGTTGGTATAACATTATGGTTTTATGGAGAGGATATGTTTTACAGCATCCAAACTTTGTGTTCATCTCGTTTGGTGATCCGTATAAACTATACGATGCTCCGTATTTAAAGACATACATAAATGCATTTTCTTTCTCTGATGCTTCCCAGAGATCTGTAGCAAAGGTTCTCCTTGGAAAGATAGATGCACAAGGAAAAAATCCTGTAAAGTTTGATGGTTTTTTTGAAAGAGAAGTTGATTAGGCGAACTTGAAGGTGAATTATGGCGAAAGTTTATATGATTACAGAAACAAGTCAATTTATGATGTCGTTTGTTATAGTAACTGAAAACAATAACTGCATTGTAATTGATGGTGGTAGAAAAGAGGATATGCCTTTATTAAAAAAGTATGTCTCTAACAAAAAAATTAAAGCGTGGATTTTAACTCATGCTCATAATGATCATATTGATGGGTTTGTTAGTGAAGCAGAAGAAAACCGATTAAAGGATTTTGATATCGAGAAAATTTATTATAATTTTCCTGACTATGATTATCTTATAAATAAGACAAACGTTCCAGATTTACCATATTTTCAAGCTGAATTAAATGAAATGTTGCCAAGATTTAATTCTGTTTTGAAATATTTTAAAGATAAAACAGTAATAATTAAACAAGGTGACAAGATTAAAATTGATGAATTAAAAATAGAATTTTTGTATTCATATCATGATGGTTTATATTCAAATTTAATGAATGATTCATCATTGGTATTTAAAATTATTGGAAAAGAAAAGAGTGTTTTGTTTCTTGGCGATCTTGGTCCTGAAGGTGGTGATTATCTTTATAGAGAAAATAGGGATAACCTTAAATCTGATATAGTTCAAATGGCACATCATGGGCATATGAATGTCTCATTAGAAGTATATGCGAAAATTAACCCTAAAATTTGTTTATGGTGTGCACCAATTTGGCTTTATGAAGAAAAAGAAATACCAGATTGGATGACTGATGAATGGCTAGAAAAAGATAAAAAACGTTACAGGATGTATGGAACAAAAGTTACTAGAGAGTGGATGGAATTATTAGGTGTAAAAGAACACCTAGTAACCGGATATGGAACACAAGAATTTGAAATATAATAATAAACTATAGGATGGATAAAGAAATGGCAAAATCAAGATTAATAGGTGATTATCCAGTAATTGGAATCAGACCAACAATCGATGGCAGAAGAGGAAAAATAAAGGTTAGAGAAAGCTTAGAAGACCAAACTATGAATATGGCTTTATCTGCTAAAAAACTAATAGAAGATAACGTATTCTATTCAAATGGTGAACACGTTAAGGTAATAATTGCAGATACGACTATAGGCAGAGTTGCAGAAGCTGCTGCTTGCCAAGATAAATTTAGAAAAGCAGGAGTAGATATTACATTAACAGTTACACCATGTTGGTGTTATGGCGCTGAAACAATGGATATGGATCCAATGACTATTAAAGCAGTTTGGGGATTTAATGGAACTGAAAGACCTGGAGCTGTATACCTAGCTTCAGTTTTAGCTACGCATAGTCAAAAAGGCTTACCAGCTTTCGGAATTTATGGACACGAAGTTCAAGATGCTGATGATACATCAATTCCTACTGATGTTAAAGAAAAGATTTTAAGATTTGCTCGTGCAGCTGTTGCGGTCGCAACTATGAGAGGCAAATCATATTTACAAATTGGTTCTGTTACTATGGGAATAGGCGGAAGCATTATCTCCCCTGAATTCTTTGAAGAATATTTAGGAATGAGAGTTGAATCTGTTGATGAAGTTGAAATTATCCGTAGAATGACAGAAGGAATTTATGATAAGAAGGAATATAATAAAGCATTAGCTTGGATAAAAGAAAAATGCAGACCAGATTTTGATAAGAACCCAGTAGAACTTCAAAAAACTTCTAAAGAAAAAGAAAAAGACTGGGAATTCACTGCTAAAATGGCATGCATAATTAAAGATTTATTTAATGGTAATAATAAATTGCCTAAAGGTAGAGAAGAAGAAATGGTTGGCCATAACGCAATCGTAGGCGGATTCCAAGGACAACGCCAATGGACTGACTTCTATCCAAACTGTGATTTTTCTGAAAGTATTTTAAATTCATCATTCGATTGGAATGGTGCTAGAGAACCATACATCTTAGGTACGGAAAATGATACACTAAATGCAACTTCAATGTTGTTTATGAAATTACTTACTGGCAGAGCTCAAATGTTTGCTGATGTAAGAACATATTGGTCTAGTGAATCGGTTAAGAGAGTGACTGGGTATTCTTTAACTGGTAAAGCAAAAGAAGCAGATGGCATCATTCATTTAATTAATAGTGGTGCTTGTTGCGTAGATGCTTGCGGTGAGGTTAAAGATGAAAAAGGTAATCCAGTAATGAAACGCTGGTGGGAAGTCTCTGATAAAGATATTGATACAATGATGAGTGCCACTACTTGGCCTTATGCTGATTTAGGTTATTTTAGAGGTGGTGGATATTCTAGTAGATTTGTAACACGCGCTGAAATGCCCGCAACAATGATAAGACTAAATCTAATAAAGGGATTAGGACCAGTATTACAAATTGTTGAAGGATGGACAGTTAAACTTCCTGATGAAGTAACAGATAAATTATGGAAAAGAACAGACTACACTTGGCCATGTACTTGGTTTACACCAAGAATTACAGGTAAAGGACCATTTAAATCAGCATATGATGTTATGAATAACTGGGGAGCTAATCATGGCGCTATATCATATGGACATATTGGTGCTGATTTAATTACTATGGCTTCTATGCTTAGAATTCCAGTATGTATGCACAATATAGACGAAGATAAGATATATCGTCCTTCTGCATGGAATGCTTTTGGAATGGATAAGGAAGGACAAGATTATCGTGCTTGTCAGGCATACGGACCAATGTATAAAAATATAAAATAACTAATATTTTAAATCCTAGAAGTACGCCATCTGGCGTACTATTAGTTTTGTGAAAGGATATCGCTTTTATGAAAGATTATTCATATATTTATAATTTTAAAAAGTATGGTTTTGGAATGTTTGTGCATTTTGGACTCTATAGTATTGTTGGTAAAGGAGAATGGTATCAAAATATCTATAATGTCGATTATTCTAAATATTCAAAACTAATGAACAGATTTAAAGTAAAAAAGAATTGGGCGAAAGAACTTGTTAGAACTGCTAAAAAATCTGGAGTTAAGTATATTACTATTACGACTAGACATCACGATGGTTTTTCTTTGTATGATACTTGTGGTTTAAATGAATTTGATGCACCACACTCTGCTTGCCATAGGGATTTAATTAAAGAATTTGTAGAAGAATGTAACAAGGAAAATATTGTTCCATTTTTCTACCATACTTTACTTGATTGGTATAATAAGGACTATGACAACGATTTTAAAAAGTATTTAGTTTATCTTAGAAAAAGCATAGAGATATTATGCACTAGATATGGTTCAATAGGTGGTTTTTGGTTTGATGGTATGTGGTCTAAACCAAATGAAGATTGGGAAGAAGATGAACTTTATTCTTTGATCAGGAAGTATCAAAAAGATGCGATGATTATTAATAATACTGGTTTAAGTGAACTTGGAAAAACCGGACACATTGAAATTGATAGCGTAACATTTGAAAGAGGAAAACCTACATTTGTTGACCAAACCATAAAACCAATCGCTGGGGAAATGTGCCAGATATTAAATGACCATTGGGGTGTTGCATTAAATGATGTAAATTACAAAAAAATAGGTAATTTATTAGAAGACTTGATAGATTCAAGATTTTATTCTTGTAATTTCTTATTAAATGTTGGACTACAGAAAGATGGTTCTATTAAAACAATCGAATCAGGAATGTTTTATGAAATTGGTAAATGGATTAAAATGAACAAAAATTTCATTTATGATATTAAGCCATATAAGAAACTTGTGGATGGATCAATGTTGTTCTACGATGATAAATGGTTTTATATTGCTATTCCAAACGTTGGTATGTCAGCTGATAAAAATGTTCAATTATCCTCAGAAGTTAAGCATATTGAAATAGATTCTAATCTGAATATTAAAAACGCAAGATGGTTAGACAATAATAAAAAAGTAAAACATAAGAATAATATTATATTTGTTGAACCATTTTCATATGGAAATAGCGGCTTTATCAGAGTTTTAAGATTTGAAAAATAAGTTATATGGAAAACGTTACTTACCCAAAAAAGAAACAAATTACACTTATAATATTATGCGCTTTAGCTTATATAACTGCGTATCTTGGAAGATATAGTTATAGTTCTAATATTAATCTATTTATAAGTGAATATAATATTACAAAAGCTGAAGCGGGATTAGTTACTTCATTTTTCTTTTTTAGTTATGGTGCTGGTCAAATAATAAATGGACTACTCTCTAAATATTACAATAAAAGATATATAATCACAACCGCATTAATTATTTCATCGATAGTTAATTTATTAGTTTTTATTGGTGTTCCATTTAACGCATTAAAATTCTTATGGTTAATAAATGGTTTAGCACAATCAATGTTGTGGTCATCATTAATACTTTTATTAAGTGAAAATCTAGATAAAAAATACTTAAGATTATCAATCTTAATAATGAGTGTTACAGTTCCAATTGGAACGTTCTTAATATATGGATCAAGTGCTTTATTTGTTTCATTAAATAATTATAAACTTACATTTATTGTTTCTAGTGTAATAATGGCTATTATGGCTATAATATGGGTATTACTATATAAGAAGAATATAAGAAGTGAAAAGCTTAGTGAAATTACTTTTAAAGAAGAACTTTCTGCTACTGATGATAATAGCTATAAAAGCAGTAAAAGATATATCATCTTATTATTTATATCATTATCTATAATAGCGATATTAGATAATCTATTAAAAGATGGTATTCAAACATGGGTTCCAACTATATTAAAAGAATCATATGGAATAAATGATTCTATCTCAATATTATTAACATTAATATTACCTTTATTTAGTGTATTTGGCGCTACCCTTGCGGTATTCTTAAATAAAAGAATAAAAGATTTTATTTATTTATCTGTTTTATTCTTCGCGTTAACAAGTCTTTTAATATTCTTAGTAACTAAAACATTTAATCTATCTACGTATATACTACTTTTAATATATTTTGTATTGATAGAATTATTCTTACATGCGGTGAATAATATAATCACAAGTATGGCACCACTTTTATTAAGAAGAAGAATCAATTCTGGATTTACCGCAGGATTCTTAAATGGAATGTGCTATATAGGAAGTGTTATTAGTTCCTATGGAATAGGTGCTTTAGCTGATAAAATGGGAAACTGGAAAGATGTATTTATGA
>CALCVH010000117.1 GCA_937907585.1 uncultured Bacillota bacterium
AAAGGACTACCAACTGTCAAATCAAACTTAATATCATTTTTTACATCAACACTTGTAATTGTTCCTACTAACATAAAGTAATTATACATTTTTACATACCTCCAAGTAATTTTACATTATATTCTTTTGCTAACCAATTATTAACTTGTTCGTATTGCTCGTGGCTACAATTCAAATCAATATCGAAAATTAAATAATCTAATAGTGTATCATAAACTTCTTGAGGTGTATTCGCTACAACTTTCTTTTCTTCATAATCATAAATCATTAAGCCATTAACACACTTAACGCTATTATCAGGATTAAGGTATCTTTTAGGCATTTTCTCATTAACTACAACTTGATTATCGCCATTCTCATAAACAACCCAAACATCGCCCAATTTTGAGTTATCCATCATAGTTTGTAAAGTGTTTATAGGTCTTTCTTTAACTTCAAAATCCATCATACTTTTTTTACATCCTTTCCTGTAATTTTTATAGATTCGCAACTAATACAGTTTTCTTATCGGCTAATCCAACTGTTCTAACTGTTGCTAAAATCTTTTCACATTCTTCATCAGTAAGACTTATTGTTTCGCCTTCTTCATCGTGTTTGCATATAAACACACTACCAACTATTACTTCAACAACATCTTCGCCCTGCATTGTAATAATGCTAGGTTGATTATTATCTTTAAATAGTCCTTCATCATCGCAATAAATATCAGCGTTGATTCCATTAAAGTTCCTGTTTTGAATATCAAATGTATCGCAGTCTAATAATGTATAGAAATCTTGATAATTATTACATTCAAAATTGTAAATCTTTGGTTCAGTTCCTTTCTCGTTTGGTGTGATTAAAATACCTTTAATAATGTTTGCCATTGTTCTTTCCTCCTAATAATACATTACTTTAAAGTCTTTAAAATTACTTATTTCATAGTGAGCGCCAATTACATCTAAATATTGTTCTATCAGTTCAATATCGCTTTCCAAATCAGCCTCGCCATTTTCCCTTACTTCGTTCTTATATTCTATAGCCTTCTTTAGTTCCAATTCATCAGCCTTTAAAATATAATCTACTTCATTTGTGTTGCTATCTTTTAATACTATTACCTGTTCCATAATCTCCTCCAACTTTTTACACGGATCAATGTAATTTTTGGTGTTGTAGTGTTATCGCCTCACTATTTTTTACATTAACGTTTGTAATTTTTATAGTATGGTCTAAATGTTCTTCCGTTGATAGTGAATATATCATCATCCCATTCGTGTAGCAAATTACTATAATATAAGCCATTTACTTTGCTGAAATCTCCTATCATTTGAATATCGCCTTCGCCATTCATCATTGCAAACTTTGACTTTGCTAGATAGAATATCATTTCTTGTATTTCTTTATCATAGAAATCTTTAGGTTCTCTTATTAACTTATCAAGATACTTTGTTATAAATAATGCTGTATCACTATATTCTTTGTTTTTAAAATCAGTTGTTATTTGAATTATTCCATTGTGTGCTATACCAATATCAGCCATAGCATTTAAAATCTTCATATCAGCCAAATTATGACTTAATGCGAACGGATGAGTCATCTCTTTATTGACACCGCCTTGTGTTGCAATTCTAAAGTGCATTACAACTGCATCATCATCAGTAATATTTTCTTGCTTAATTGCACTCATAAAATCAGTCAATTTCATAAAGCCTTTTCTAATAAATACATAGCCTCGTTTTGCTATCATATACCCTGCACCATCAGGATTTTTATTCCACATCTTTCTAATAATTTCATCACTAGGCATCTTAACGCCTTTTTCTTTTACACAAATTACACACATAATCTTTCGTTCCTCCTAATTTTTACATTTGTTCTTGTAATTTTTTTCAACCATTTCTTCCACTTCATCAATATAAACTAACTCGTGTCCGTTAGGATATAATTCATCTAAAGCCTTTTTTACGGTTTTAGTAGTTTTAATATTGTTTTTTTCTAAATGTTCTAATGCTTCACTATAACTTAATCGGCTCATATTACTTTACCTCCAATTTCTTTATTTGTTGTGATATATAGCCAATTGCTTGAATATAGCCTTTGTTATAACAAACATCTTCTTCTTGCAATTCACCACTTGTTATTTCTTTTTCCATATCCTTTTGTAATTTTTTCAAATCATCTAATAGTTCATCTTTAGTTTTTACATCAGCTGTTGTAATTTTTTCTTGTTCTTCAGGTTCATCATCATAATCATCATCGCCATACATTGTATAATATCCGCCAATTGTAATATCCCAATAGCCTTGCTCATAATAATAATCATATTCATTTTCATTTACATCTAATACCTGTAATCCGAAATGTTCATATAGCAAATCGCTAATTTCGTTATAAGCATCCTTTGTTATTTCAACACTAAATGTGTGTTCTACATCATCAATATCAACTTTCCAATTGCCACTTTGTGAGTGGTTGCAAGCCTCAACAAATATATATGTTGCCATTCTTACTAAATCAATTTTTCTAATATCAGTCATAATTTTTACGCTCCTATTTGTAATTTTTTATTTTTATCAACCTGGCTAGTGGCTTACTTTTTACATCAAACTATGTAATTTTTCAGCCACCAAACCATTTACCAAACTAATTTTTACATCAATACTTGTAAATCTTCTTCTTTAATAAAGCCGTTCTCAACTAAATATTTTTCATATTCAACGCTATCAGCCAAACACCTTTTAAGATAGTTCTTAAAGTTATCTAGTTTTGTCAATTGTGGATTGTATAATACTCTATTAAAACAGTTTTTATACCCTTTACTACTAATTATTAAGCCTACGTGTCTTAAACCCTTTAAATCATCAATTTCGCAGGGTTCTAAACAACCTTCAGTAAGTATAATATACTTAACGCCTTCTTTTATTAATTTGTAATCCTTTGGAGTTTCACTCCATAATTTGCTAGTTATCTTTGTCATATTATTCTCCTTTTTTAAGCATACCAAGATTCATATCTTTCGCCACCCTTATAGAGTGTTAGTGTATGGTGATGCCAACCTTTAACTGCAATTGCCTTGCCATTTTCATCTTTATAAAAGTCGCTAACTTGTTTTACTGCACCTTTTTCATTATCATCAATCCAAATGCTTGATGGTATTATCTCATATTCAGTAGTTGAATATTTATTATATTCAGCCATATCGCCATTTGCTCGGCTATCAATAACCTTTGGATATACTTCTTTAATTCTTACGCTTTTTTTACCTATTAATTCAGTAATTATAAAGAATGAGTAGTGAGTTTCATCATATCCGAACATCAGTTCAAGAATGTCGCCAACCTTCAAGCCGTGTTCTCTAATAACTTCTTTTTTTACATTGCTAGTTGTAATTTCTACTTGTTCGCCATTAAGTAGTTTTTCAACATCTTCAGGTTTTACCTTAAAACTGCTCCAAGATTCAGTTTTACCAAACCATCTAAAGCCATTTGATTTCAGTAAGTCAATTACTTGCTTACTAGGGCGTTCATTAAAATGAATATCAGTTGCACCCCATTGATTAGTTCTTACTTCGTAATTTTGTGTCATTGTTCTTTGCCTCCTATTCAATTACACTTCTATTATACGATATATCGTGTATATGTCAAGATATTTTTTATACGCTCTATCGTGTATTTTTATTAAGGTATCGCACCTACTTACGTATATGCCTATGCCTACTTACGTATATGCTGCCTGTTGCACGCCTGCAACTGCCTAGCTCGACTGTTCCAGCGGCTGCGTTGATCCGCAGGATTCTAATGATTCCGCCTCTTATATATACTTTGTATATATATCTTATGCTGTAAACCCTGTAAACCAACTATTTTTTACATTAATACTTGTAATTTTTGTCAATTTTCAGCCTTATCTTTGCTAGTTTTTACATAAACCAATGTAATTTTTACTAGGTTATTCATCCGACTTTTAGCAATTTTTACATCGGTCTATGTAATTATTCAGTATCAACTAGCATCAGCATTAGCAATTTTTACATTAAATCTTGTAATTTTTATAGATACATACTATGTAATTTTTGTTTCAAGACTGCTTTTATTAAAGTCCTATCTATGCCCATTTCTTCAGTTTCAAATGGTTTTGATATATCAACACAATATGATAAATATTTTTCATTTGTAATAACTTCATAAGCCGTGTTCGGTTTACGCCCTACTATTGATTCATATACATCAGCAACGCCATTATTTCGGTCATTTACTAATAACATTTTCAAATACATTTTTGCTTCAAAATTATTCTTTAGCATTTTTAAATCCTCCTACTTTTTACATTCTTCTTTGTAATAAATCATCATAGTTATTCTTACATTGTTCTTTGTGTATCTTCTTACAACTTCAATTGTTCCATTGTTTAATCTATTAGGCTTGCAATCTTTTCTTTCATAGCCTTCTTCGTGGTATATGCTATCCCAATAATATACATCTTGTTCATCATCAGTTCGCTTTGATAATAGTGTTATATCATCAACCTTCAAGAATATGTTTGCATATATAAACTTATTTTCCTTAACAACTTTGATTTCTACATCTTCAAATTGCTTTCTATCTTGCATTACATCATCAGCCACTGCCATTAAATAATCATTATTATTTAAGATTATTTCAAGGTTTTCAGGTGTGTCCTGTAATGATTCAAAATCATCAAATGTGCCATTATCAATTGCCTTATTTTTACAATATTCATTGTAATTTTCGAAAACTGCATTATTGCTATCGCCCACATAAATACTTCTAATTATACTTTTTACATCATCAGGTGTAATTTTTTGATTTCTTACTTCATCAATTGTTGTTCTTGCTGTTCTAATTTCTTTTCTCATATTAAACTCCTAATTTTTACATTTTTGGCTGTAATTTTCTCTAAACGCCTACAGCCTAAAGCGTATATTTTTACATAACAACTTGTAATTTTTCAGCCGTTCATATAAAGCCATTCATACTTTTTTACATATTCAGTTGTAATTTTTAATCGTTCCATTAAATCATCAGTAGCATTTTTTACATTCAGCAATGTAATTTTTACTCTTATAGAGTAGTGTTTTAAGTGTTATCGCTTCACTTTTTACATCTTCAGGTGTAATTATTTCTATTTTAGAAATTACCGAAATCAGTTTCAGTATCACTATTATTCTTGATTTCTTCGAAATCACTTCTTGATAGTGAGTTATTGCTAACACAATCAGTTAATCGCTTAATAACGTATTTATTACAACCCTTAAAGATTCTCTTTAAGTCATCACATTGTTCCCAACTAATATTCTTTACTGCATCTACCAAATGGAATATACATTCCATTGTATTTCTAAATGTGTAGTAATCAGCCTGTCCGCCTACTAATCTCAACTCAACTCTACCACTTTCAAAATGTGCATAATTAAATGCTATTCCGTGGCAACTTCTTTCTTCTCTACCATATCTTTCTAAATCAAATGATTTAGCATATTCAATTCTTGTAAAATCGTTCATCCTAGAACAGTATCCTGTTCTACTTCTACTACGCTTTACTAAATCACATATAAAATCGTAGTGTTTATTTACTATGTAAATAAGTTTCTTAATCGCAACTGCTTGGTCTTTCTTATTTGTTCCAAATAAGCCATTACTCATATTTACGTGCATTCCACAATTGCCACTTTGTGATGCTGATATACCAAACTTTTTAAACCATTCAAACATACGTTTGAATCCTGGATAGTTATTTCTAACAAACTCTTTTGTCATTACTTGAGTGATACACTCAATACTTGAATTGCCACTACACAAACTACCATCGTGTTGATACTTGAATAGTTTACTATTCAATTCACTTGTGCAAATCTTACTTATCACTTGTGATAAAGCCTCATCATCGTTGATACTCCAACATTCAGTTTCAATCTCAAGTCCGTATCCCTTTAGGATACGCTTCTCATCTAGCGTTCCATCCTTCTTTAGTGGTCTAAAGTTAGCATCTAACTTTATTACACGGTCGCTTGTAAAATACCCGTTTTCCACATAACCTTGAAATGCGTAATTACCTTCGTAATTATCTCTTTCGTGGTAGCCTTGCCCTATACTACGTATAGCCTCTAAATTACTCATTGATACACTTTTTCTCATCTTTCATTACCTCCTAATGTGCATTTTTTTGAGTTTTATAAATTATTCAATTTATTTGTCTTAACGTGTAGCGTATTCGCTGTCGTTTAAGACACCTATAGATTACACCAGGGTTTTTTGAGCGTTGATTTTTACAAGTCTTTGTGTAATTTTTTCCATATCGCTTGATAGATTATCTTAACATTTATGTTAAAATAGACACACGCTAGAATTATATATACTATGTATATATAAAAGCACGTTGATAGTGTATGCTTGATAGTATTTTAAATAGGTATGGCGTAAATTGAATACTGCGAACAGGATCCTTTAGAAAAAAATGTGCTTGGTTTTATACCCCCCCTACCAAGCTGAAACGACCCACCCCAAAATCACATACATATCCCCCCTGCACACGTTAAGGAATTTACCCTAACTGTAAGAAATATTACACACGGTATAATGTATATTTTAATAGGAAAAATACGCACAAAGTTCTATACGGTATAGCGTATATATTTTGTGAGAGTTTTGCCATTCAAGTTTCTCCCACGTGCGCATACGTATACAGGGGTGTGGGTGCGCACTAGATTTTCTATGCCTTTTTTCTTTATAATTTCTTTTTTGGGTAAGAAATAAAACTAAACGTAGAGATATAAGTTAACGTTTCAAAAGGGTATTTTTTCGTTATAGTTTCTTTTTTCTATTTCTTTTAGAGCAAGAAGTAAAATAAAGTAGATTTAATTACCAAAAAAAATAGTTTATTTTAAAGGTGAGGTGAATCTTATGCAGTGTGAAGTTTTAGATAGAAGTGAAAACTTAATAGAGAAGATAGCTAAAGATGATCCCGAGTATCAAAGGGTATTAAATTCTATAGTCGAGAGAAAGAAAAAAGACAAGACTACAAAGAAGGAGATAGCCGAGATTACGAAAGAGATACTTAACAGTGAGGCGGTTAGATTTGATGATGATGTTGGTGTGACCTTTGGTGAATTAATGGTTGCAGGAGCGATAGCTAATAACATCAGCAATAAGAATCTAGGCTTTAAAGAGTTAGGTGATTTGCAAAAGGTATTAGGTGAACAAGCGGAGGAAGAAAAAGGTGTAGTAATCAATGTTATAACTAACGGACAGGATTTAGGTGATTAGAATATGCCTGTAAGTCAAGTTATAGGAAGTCATAACTACATTGTTCCAAAGCTCTATCCTAAACAGCTGCAGTTTTGTCAATCAAAGACAAAATTTACTTTATATGGCGGTGCTAGAGGCGGCGGTAAGAGTTATGTTATTAGACCTAAAGCAATAACATTAGCACTAAAGTATGATGGTATCAGTATTCTAGTAGTAAGAAGAACCTTTAAGGAGCTTGAGGGTAATCACTTGGACGAGTTTAGAAGGCAGTTAAGAGGTATTGCAGTCTATAATTCAAAGTTCTATAGGTTTGACTTCCCTAATGGTTCAGTAATTAGGTTTGGTTATGCTAATACTGATTCGGATATGGATAATTATCAAGGTCAGGCGTTTGATTGTATCTTTTTAGATGAGGCAACACACTTGACTGAATTTATGTATATGAAATTTACCGAGTGTTTGAGATTAAGTGATGGTATCAAGTTGTATCTTGAGAAGCATCCTAACGAACACTTTAGTCCTAGATGCTATTTAACAGCGAATCCAGGTGGTGTAGGACACACTTGGGTTAAGAGATTATTTATTGATAGACAGTATAGAGATGGTGAGGAGGCTAGCGACTACTCATTCATACCTGCACTTGTTTATGATAATGAGTTCTTAATGAAAGAGAATCCAAGCTATGTAAGACAGCTAGAGGCTTTACCTGAAAAAGAGCGTTTAGCAATGTTATATGGTGATTGGAATGTCTTTGAAGGTCAGTTCTTTGAGGAGTTTGATGAAGAACTACACGTATTTGATCCATTGAATTTTGACTATGATGTAGAAACTAATAAACCAATTAATTTCACATTAAGCCGAAATGGAAGAATTTATAGACATAGAGATTACGGTTTAGATAAAACCGCTTGCTATTGGACTGAATTAGTTGAGGATGGCACATTCTATGTTTATAAGGAATTATATGAATCTAATTTAACAGTCACTGATTCAGGAAATAAGATTAATTTACTTACTTCACCTGCTGAACCAATTTATAGTGATATATGCCCACCTGATATGTATAATAGACAATCTCAAACAGGCAAATCAGCTGTAGATGTGTTAAGAGCAAACTGTAATCAGTTCCCTACTAAAGCAAATAATGATTTAGAGGTAGGCTGTATGATGCTAAAGGAATTGTTAAGAACGAATCCGAAAACAGGTAAACCATTCTTACAAATTTCTAAATCGTGTCCTGAATTAATACATAGTATTAAGTTTATACAACACGATGAAAAGAACCCTAATGTATATGCTAAAGATCCACACGAGTTGACACACGCCGTTGATGCTTTAAGATATTTAGCTACAAGCTATACATATACACCTGATAGAATGGCTAGACCTACAGCGCCAAAAGAGTTTCATTTTAGCGATTATGCACTTGAAACAGGTGAGTATGAAAAAGATGATAGTGATGATGAAGAATATAGTATTGTTGACTTAAATAGGATGTGGTAGAAGGTATGGAAAATAAGAAATATTATATTATGACAAGTGAACAAAAAGAGATGCTTCAAAATATATTAAAGGCGGTTGATATTGACTTTGAAGATTTTTTGCTTATTGGAAATATGAGAGAGTATGATACGGTTGTAAAAAGAGTTGAGGCTAAAATCGCCGAGTATCAAACTAATTTAATTCAACTTAATAACCGTATAAATGCAGTTGAAGAAAGATTGCAGCAAATGGAAGCTGATAGCTTGTTAGGGGTGATGAACCAAAATGAAAGTTATTAAACTAGACCTACAGTTGTTTGCTATAGGTAGAAGAAAAGAAATTGAAAAGCTAAAGAACGAGGCTAGTGATGTTTACCAAAAGTTTCAAGCAAGTGATAGATACAAGGAACAAAAAGGTATCATTACTGATGCTAAACGTAGTGTAGATTTCTATGAAGGTAGACAATGGCGAGATTTTAAAAATAAATTACCATTTGAGAACCCTACAATTAACGTTGTTGGTAATATGGTAGATTCAAAGGCTGCTTCAATTTTAAATAAGACTTGGACTATTAATTATGTTGTAAATGATGATACAGCACAAACTGATAAAATTAATAAGTTTACCGAGTGGCAAATGAAACAGCTAAAGCAAGATGAATTAAATGCTAGACTTACTTATGATGGCTTAAATAAAGGAACATTTATTTTGTATCTTTATTGGGATGAGGATGCAGTAGGTCAAATGGGCGTTATGGATGGTTCAGTAAAGGCTACTACAATTGATATTCAAGATATTGCAGTTGCTAACCCTACAAATACTGATGTTCAAACACAAGAGTATATAATAATTCATTCAAGAGAGAGTATTAGAAAGGTTAAGGAAATATGTGATACCTTAATCAGCGATAAAGAAAAGGATGAATTAATCATCCCTTATGAGTATGAATCTAATTATACAAATGATGTAGAGCAAAATAATGAAGTAATGACTGATGTCTATACA
>CALCVH010000118.1 GCA_937907585.1 uncultured Bacillota bacterium
ATAACCTGAAATATATAATGCTTTTATAATAGAGTTTTCATAACTACTATTTGCGAAATCAGCCGCAAGTTTACATGCATCTCCTCCACCTGCACTATGTCCAACTATACCGATTCTATCTCTATCTATATAATCAAATTCTTCTACATTATTATAGATATATTGAACTAGATAGCCCATACCGCTTCTTGCGACACTATATGAGTTTTGAACCTTATTTCCTTCGCTATCAAGGATATATTCACCATTTTCATCTGCTTCATATCCACCAAATGTTGTCGCACCTTGGCTACCTGGATCAAGAACAAATACTACGGCGCCCCTTCTAGTAAATTCAATAGCGTATTGGCTCATAGATGCTTTAGTTCTTGTGAATCCTGGTAAAACAAACACAACAGGATATGGATTAGTTGGTGATGCATCTTTTGGTTTATATAATGTATAAGATAAACTTACATGAGGATCATCAATTGTATAGTTAACCCCATTTAGAGCGTTTTCAGTTCCTCTATTGTAAATATCTGTATCTGCTTTTGTAAGAGTTCTATCTTGTACAGTTACTTTAAAACCATTAGTTTCAACTAACATTCCAATGAACGCAAATACAAATATTAGTATAAATGATGCGCAAGTAGTGATTAAAGATAAAGTTATTTTTTTATTTTTATTTGGAACATTTTCATTAATTTCAGTAACTTCATCTTCTACTACATTAGTTTTATTATCATTTTTTGTTGTATACGCAAGTATTGTGAATACTAACGATGGGATACCAATAAATGATAAAATCATTGTTACTAGTAATCTTATATTGTTTTTAGCTTCATCATCATTTAATTCTAAATGATATTTAACAGTTTCAGTATATAAACCTACGATTAATACAAGTAAACCTAGAACAACAAATAACCAATATAATTTATTGCTCATGGAATAGAATAATGCAGCAATAAAGAAATATAAGAATGAACAAACATATTCAATAATCTGAGAGATAAATAAATATTTTTTCTTCATCTTCTATCCCTCCTCATGGAATATACTTCTTCCGCTTTCAGATTTAAGCCATTCCATAACTTTTATTACAGATTCACTATCTGTTAAGCGGTGAATTGTTCTATTTTTTGTTGTGCCATTATAATCTACTTTTAAGCTTTCAGTTTCTAGAAGCATAGATTCTTTCATACCACCAGTACCAATTACGTTAGAAGCTGAACCCCAGCCTAACATAATATCAACATCTTCATCAGCTATGATACTTCCACAGCTTGCGCCAACGTTTCCAGTATAACCTCTTATTACGATAGTAGATAGATCCTCTTCACTTACACCTTCGCTTCTTAAATATTCAAATAATTGAGTTTTTAATGTGTTGATTGTATCGTTAGTAAGTCCTGATGTTGCTTCCTTATCATACCACGCTATAACAACATAATGATATACAACAGGAATTGTTGCTTTATCAATCATTAAAGCGTTTAATGTTACTTCGCCATCTTTAGCATATTTTTTAACATCCATATAATGGACCATTTTTCCATCGCCGATAAATTTTTCTTTGAAATTTTCATCGGTAACGCTTACTGTATCAGGATTATATGGTGTCCAACCATAAAATTTATATCCATAATATACATATGTTTCATCAATTACTGGTGTATGTATATTTTTAAATTGAGTAAGCGTATCTGATGATAAATATTCACCATCAAAAACAAAGTTTACCTTTATTTCTTCTTCGAACATACCAGCGAAGCATGATGATAGCGTGAGTACCGCTATCATCATGAATAATATGTTCATTAATTTTTTCATAAAAATTATCCTAACTATTTTCTTCTACAGTATAAGCTGCGACAAAATAATCGTAAATCTTTTTAGCTAGTGTTAATTCTTTTGTTTTATCTGAGATTATAACTTTACGGTTAGTGCTCGCAAAGTGACCAGCACCACAGTTTGCAGTTGGACCATTTTCATTCTTTCCAAATGAATCAACAGGTTTATTACCACCAATAACTACGTCAACAACTGTTTCATCATTGTAAGCATCAGTGAACGCAGTTGCGTTACCATCAACGATAATGAATGTAACATCTTCATTTTCGCCTAACAAAGCTTTAATTCTAGCCTCTTCTGCTTCTGCTTCAGCTTGAGTTAAGTTGTCACCATTAACTTGGATCATAACTACCGCAGTAGTCTTTTGTTCAGGTGTAACATCTTCAAATACTGGATATAAATCAATTGATGTAGCGCCTTCAGTAACTAAAGCTTTAACGCTATCATATGTTAATTCTTGAGTTAAAGTTGCGGCTAAAGCGAGTTCTCCGCCTTCAGTTAATGCATAACCTTTGAATTCTTTTCCTTCTGGTACAGTGATAGTTGGAACAGTAACTGCGTCTTCATCAGTTGTTAAGTTAGTTGTTTCATTAGTATCACCATGAACTGTTACAGCTAAGTTAACTTCATTAACTATTACAAATAGTTTTAATCCGTCTTCACTGCTTAAGTATGTGAATACTAATTCAACTCCTTCATCACTAGATAGTAGGTGCATCATTCTTCCAGTCTTTTCACCCATAGTAACACCATCAACACTTTTTTGAACTTGTGATTCAGGAATCTTACCTGTTGAAGTAATGTTGCTTCCCCAGCCTAACATAATATCAACATTTCCATCTGTCATGATTTCAGTTGTAGAATCAGCAACGTTTCCTTCATATCCTTTAAATATTATAGTTGAGATATCATCATCACTTACGTTTTGAGTCTTTAAGTAAGCTTTTATGCCATCTTCAACTTGTTTCATAATTGTTGAATCAAGTCCTGATGTCGCAACCTTATTGTACCAAGCGATAACCGCATAATGAGTTCTTACTACATCTGGAGCTTGGAATACTGGATATAAATCTAGTGTAGTATCTCCTTCAACAAGTAATGTTTTAACATCATCATATTTTAATGATCCATCAAGTGTAGTACGAACTTTTACTTCAGTTCCATTTTCTTCATTTGTAAATCCTAAGAATGTATAGTTTTCAGGAACAGTGATATTACCAAAGTTAATTACTGATTCAGTATCTTCAAGTTCAGTTACAGTATCAGTTTCTCCATGAACTGTTACAGTTAAATCAACTGGTGATACGAGGATAAATAATTTTAATCCTTCTTCACTCTTTAAGTAGTTATATACTAATCCAACACCTTCATCGCTAGATAATAAGTGAATTGTTCTACTAGACTTTTCACCCATTCTAACACCAGTAGTTGTATCAACTACTAAAGCTGCAGGAATTTTACCAGTTTCAGTTATATTTGATAAACTTCCCCATCCTAACATGATATCAACATTTCCATCTTCCATGATTTCAACTGTTGTTTCCGCAACAGTTCCATCATAGTCCTTAAATAATACTGTTGAAATATCATCATCACTAACGTTTTGAGTCTTTAAATAAGCTTTCAAACCATCTTCAACTTGTTTAACAATTGTAGAATCTAATCCTGATGTTGTTGTTTTATTATACCAAGCGATAACTACATAGTTAGTTCTTTCTACATCATCCATTTCTTTAAATACTGGATATAAATCTAAAGTAGTATCACCAACATTTATTAATGTTTTAACTTTAGAGTATGTTATAGCGGCGTCTAACGCAACGTTTAATTTAACTTCAGCAGAATTTTCTTCAGTCGCAAAACCCATGAATAGGCTATTTTCAGGCACTGTAATAGTTCCAAAATCAATAGTTGTTTCTGCGTCTAATAAAGTAGTTACAGTATCAGTATCTCCATGAACTGTTACTGTTAGATTGATTTCATCACTTCTTTCAGGAACAACAGTAATTTCGTTAGCGTCTAAAATTTCAGTGAATGCTTTTTTACCATAATCTGTTCTTAAAAAATCAAATAAGTTAATTCCAACTTTATTCGCATTAACTGGTAATGCAACATGTCTTGATGTGAGTGGTGAACCCATTTCTGTAGCGAATTTACCAGCGTTACCATCAAGTAATTCTACACCTGCAGTTGAGTTAATGTTATTTCCAACACCAATTATTAAATCAACATCACCGTCAGCGTTAAT
>CALCVH010000119.1 GCA_937907585.1 uncultured Bacillota bacterium
AGAGAAGAACGGATTATATTATGTTGATTTATCAACTGACGTTCCAGTAATTACAGTTGTTGATAACTTAGAAAATAAGATGCAGCTAATTGATCTTATGATCGACTATGAAGGAAACCTTTGGATTGCATCACATAATAATGGCGCATCAGGCGTTTCAATTATTGCGAAGAATGCTTTAGTAGAATTGTTATATGATGATCCAATATGGAATGAATTAAACGATGCATCTAAAACGGTTTATGCAGTAGAAAGAATAGGAGATACATTATATATCGTTTCAGCGAATACTATTTTAATGTATGACACCGTTGAAAAGAAAATCTTAAGTGATAATCCAATAATGGATGCGGTAAATGAATATACTACATTAAATTCTATAACTACTTTTGGATGTAGAGATGTAGAAGAATATAAAAATAAAATTTATTTCGCTATAAACAATATAGGAATAGTAGAATTTGATCCTACAACTAAGGCAGTAGTTATTTATGGACTTGAATATCTAAAAGACCATATTGATCACGTAGAAGACTTATCACAAAAAGATCCATTTAATCCTGACCATATAGTCTTTGTAAGATCTCTTAGAAGTTTTGATGATTATCTAGCGATTGGATATTCATCAGGTATAATGAAATTTGATTTAACATCTCTTGATATTATCCATATAAACTATAGTGTCCTATTCATTAATAAAACTAAAGATGGAAAGTTATTATTTGATAGGTCATATGGTTTATTTGAAGTAGATGATGAATTTAAAAAAATAGAAGAAATCCCAACAGAAAAAGAAGTTACAGGTAATAGACTTAAATTCTTGGTTGATGGAGATTATATTTACTACAATTTAAATAGTAGATTATTTAGATTGGAAGAACATAATGGTGAATATTCATCAAAAGAAATTAAAATACCATATGTAAAAGGTTCAATAGTTGAGTTATCAAAAATAGAATATACAAATGAAAATAATGAAACAATCTCTAAATATTTAATCTGTAGTGAAACACAAATATTTATGACTGATTCACTAAATGTTGATGAATTAACAGACTATGAATTCTTTGATAAAACCAATGGTTTACAGCCAATAAAAGCGAATACATCAGGCTACTATGATAAAAATGAACAACTATATTATATACAATCTACAAGTGGTATATTTGTATATGATTTTAAAGAAACAAAAGGTGTAGTTGTACCAGTTAAAGTTGCTGTATCTAGCGTTGTATTAGATGATAAAGAGAACTATGGTTCAGAGATTAATATAGATAAAGATGTATATCGTGTGGCTTTCAATTTATCTATATTAGGATTTAGACCAAATAAAGGATATACAGTATATTATAAACTTGAAGGAATTGATAACGAATTCCATATTACAGATCACGACAACAAAAGTATTTATTATACTAACTTGCCTGGTGGAAGTTACAAATTCCACGCTTACGCTATCGATGAATTTGGACAACAATCAAATGAAGTTATTATATCATTAGTTAAAGCTAAAAAAATATATGAACAAGTTTGGTTCTGGGTTGTATTATCTATGATTCTTTTAGGTTTAGTTATAGGAGCAACGTTTACTATAATCCATATCAAAACTAAACAATCATTAAAGAAACAATTAGAATATAAAAATATAACTGTTGAATCTATTCAAGCGATCGCTAGAACAATAGACGCGAAAGATGAATATACTAATGGTCACTCAATTAGAGTAGGATATTATTCCAAATTAATAGCGCAAAATCTAGGAATGAAGGATGATGAAGTAGATAATATCTACTATATCGCTTTACTTCATGATATTGGTAAAATCGCTATTCCTGATAGTATCTTAAATAAACCTGGAAGATTAACTGATGATGAATTTAAGATTATGAAGAGCCACACAACTAGAGGCGCAAAAATCCTTAAAGGTATTTCAACTATTCCACAGATTATTGAAGGAGCTAAATCTCACCACGAGAAATATGATGGATCTGGTTACCCAGAAGGATTAAAGGGAGAAGAAATACCATATGTAGCGAGAATAATCTGTTGTGCAGACTGTTTTGACGCTATGGCATCAAAGAGAGTTTATAAAGAACCATTCCCACTTGAAAAAATCATTAGTGAATTTGAACGTTGTAGTGGAACACAATTTGATCCACATATATCTCAAGTAGTTGTATCAATGATGAAGAATGGCATATTAAAACCATATTCAGGAGAGAATACCTATCTTGGTGAAGATGGTAAAACACATAGATACACTAAGAATGATTCAGTAGAAGAATAAATTAAAAAAGAGTTTTTATAGAGGAATCCCTATATCAACTCTTTTTATTTTATAAACTTCTTAGAAAATAAATAATTATATTGGCGCATCTATGCGCTGCTTCAGCTTCAAACACTTTATAATCAACATATACAGTTTCATCTGGATTATCTGATATCGCTCTAATAATTACAAATGGTACGTTATTTAAATAACATGTTTGAGCAATCGCTGCGCCTTCCATCTCACAACATAGTCCACCAAAGTTATTTGTTATAGTATCTCTTTGTTCTTTTGTATAGATAAATTGATCTCCAGAACAAACTCTCCCTTCAAATACATTTATTTCAGGTGCTTGATTCTTTATAGCTTCTAACGCGATAGAACGCATTTCTTTATCTGCTTCAAAAGCGTATAATCCAGTATATGGTATTTCACCCTTTTGAAAACCTAGATAATCGACATTGAAATCGTGTTGTACCGCATCTGTTGAGACAACTAAATCGCCTATATTTATTCTAGAATCAAGAGATCCCGCAACACCTGTATTAATAATCTTATTACATTTAAAGATATTAATTAAAGTATTTGTACATATTGCGGCGTTTACTTTTCCCATTCCGCATTTAACAATAACTACATCTTTGTTTTCAAGATTTCCAGTACAGAATTCCATACCTGCGATTACTGTTTTTTCTTTTATGTTAGCGGATTCTTTAAGTGATTCAATCTCAACATCCATCGCACCGATAATGCCTATCCTATCAGTAGAAGATGTAAGAGTAGAATTATCATTCTTTTTACATCCAACCAAAGAAATAATAATTATAAAAATAATGGATAATAATTGTAGTTTAAATTTCATAGTGCACTCCAAAAATAATTATAGTCTATTTCAAATTAATAGTGTAAACTAAAAAATGTAATTTATCAATGTTTATAAACTTAAATTAAAAGGATTTAACTAATATGAAAAACATACTTATTATCTATACAGGTGGAACAATTGGAATGATCAATTCCGATAATGGATATGTGCCAAAAGAAGGTTATATGGAAGAAGCGTTAAAATCTATTCCATCATTATATAAAAAAGGAATGCCTAATTTTGATTTATATGAAATGAATCCTTTACTAGATTCATCTAATATGACAGTAAATGAATGGAATAAGATCGCTAAGTTGATATATGATAAATATGATAATTATGATGGGTTTGTAATACTTCATGGTACTGACACTATGGCTTATACCGCATCAGCTTTATCATTTATGTTAGAAAACTTATCTAAACCAGTTATCCTTACGGGTTCACAAATACCATTATTTGAATTAAGAAGCGATGGATCTGACAATTTAATCACTTCTTTATTAATCGCATCAGATGATAAAATTCATGAAGTATGTTTATATTTTGGTGGTTCTTTAATGAGAGGAAACAGAACAACTAAATATTCATCTGATGGATTAATCGCGTTCTTATCACCAAATTATCCTTTATTAGCTGAAGCAGGAATAACGATAAAATACAACTTAAAAGCGTTAGAACCTAAACCAACAGATAAACTAAGGTTACAACTTTTAGAAAATATCCCAATCGGTGTAATTAAAGTCTTTCCTGGAATACAATTTTCTTTATTTGAATCGATCATGACAGATAGACTAAAAGGCATAGTTATAGAAACGTTCGGTAATGGAAACATTCCTGGAGATGGAAATGCGTTACTCCCTATCATTAAAAAAGCATTCTCTAATGGAACAGTTGTTGCAGTATGTTCACAGTGTCCACAAGGAACAGTTAGACTTGGAACATACGAAACATCAAGCGCTTTAAAGAATGCTGGAGCTGTAAGCGGATATGATATCACAACAGAAGCAGCTGTCGCAAAACTATACTATTTATTTAGCTGCGGATACGATAAAGATAAAATTAAATTAGAAATGGAAAAGGATTTAAGAGGAGAAATATCTGCATAAATTTTATCCAGTTTCATATAAAAACCTTCATTTAAAAATGTTTATGAACATCTAAAAATGAAGATTTTTTTGTTTGTAGAGTTAATAAAAAATAAATTTTCACAAAAATGAAAACGTTTTTTCTAATTTTTTTTCAATTTTCTATTTATTTTTTTTCAATATAATGCTATATTGGTAAAAAATTATTTCATGAAAGTCCTGTATTATATTAATATAATACTTACGACAATCAATGTAATAAAAAGAAAGGAGAAAAGTATGAAAAAAACGATTAAGACAATCTTATTAAGTAGTTTTATTGTACTATCTTTTACTTTTGCAATCTTACTAACTGCCTGTAAGAAGACTAAAACTACTGAATTCGTCAATCAAGGTGAAGTAGGCGATTACTATGCTAGTGCTTTAGCTGGAAATGCTAAATTAAGCTTAAATCAAAATAGTTTCACTCTCACCTCAGATGGAGAATCGTTATCAGGTGTATACACATTTGATGGAAAGAACCTCGTGATTACATTTGATGGAGATTCTAGCGGTGTAAATGTTACATTCGGAAATAATCAAGTATCATTTACATATAAAGGTACAACCTATACACTCTATAAAGATGTTAAATATAATGTAACTTTCGATTCTAATGGAGGAAGCAACGTTTCTAACCAATCAGTTCAAAATGGGCAAAAGGTTAATAGACCAGCTGATCCAACTAAAGAA
>CALCVH010000120.1 GCA_937907585.1 uncultured Bacillota bacterium
ATAGTTATACGAAGTTTTGGTAATCCATATTTTGCAAAGATCAGCATAACCATCTCTATAACCAAACCAACGACCCATTTGCATTAAAACATCAAATGTTGAAGTGTTCCTGTAAAAATAACTTGTCATCAACCCTTCTAACGTAAGTCCTCTTGATAAAGCAAGTCCTCCTACAGCAATTACTCTTAAGCCTTCCTTTACCTCATTATAATTGAGTTTGGAAGAATTCTTTCCAGAGTTTATAACTACTATTTTAATTTTTGAAATTGAATCGTACAATCGATTAAATACTTTATCCCAGTCTATTAAATGATCATTCAATTTTTCAAATTGTTTTTCATAAGTATTTTTTAAATCTTTAACTATTGGATTAGTTAAGGCATTAGACATTTGTAACTTATGTGTCTGTTTAACAGTTCTTTTGACCTCGTCAAAGTAGTCTTGAACAATATCTCTTATAATTGATTGTACCATAGTAAAACGTGACATATTAATGAGCATAGAACGATGCGTATTTTTATTCATATCTCGAATATCTCTAATTGCATTAGACAAAAGGAAAGTACGTATAGATTCGTATAAAGAATTAAATAACCTATTACCATCCCATTCTTTCTTGTGCTTCATTGGAAACAATTTTTCATTTGCATCATTTATAAATTGTATATTGTCATTTTGTTCAACAAAATATTTTTTCGCTCCACAATAATTGCTTGGTGATTTGAGTGCATAAATGAAATCCCTAGGAAATAAATCATCTTTCAACATTTCATCTTCTTTATCATAGCCAATAAAAACATTTGCAAAAGGTGTAGCAGTAAAGCCTACATAACTACTTCTTGTAAACAATGATAGAAGACTTCTAATATACTTATTAATTTTAGTTGGGTCGTTATCAGGTTTATTTGTATTAATTGATGCATTGTCAGCTTCATCGTCAATAATCAATGCAGGATAATTAATTTTTGTTTGTGATACAGTCGTATTTATATTTCTAAGAGAAGAATAAACTTTTTTTAATACTGAAACGTTCTTTTTTAAAACAAAAATCATAGGTTCTGATGAATAGTTGCTTAACTTATATGATGTGTTTTGATTGTCAGAACCTACGAAATCTTTTCCTCTACTAGTAAATGCCTTTGGCGTAGGATCGCCTCTCCCAACTCCAACTGGAACGCCATTAAAACTATCCCAGCCAATAAAGCCTTCTTCAACACGTTGTTGAGTTTGTTTTCTTAAACTTTCAATTGTGCCTGTTAAAATAAAAATAACTCTATATCCTGCATCAGCAGCTTTAGTAACAAGTCCCAAGTAATTTGATGTTTTTCCAGATTGAACATCGCCAACTACCAAGCCTCTAACTGAAAATATTGAGTCATCATTTGGATTTCCTAAATATGACATTAAGCTAAAAAGTGTTTTTTGCTCCAAAACCTCTATTATTTCCTTTGGAAAATGTTTATATGTTTCAAGATAGTTCTTATATCTATCCCAATAATAACTCTTTGCTTCATTTGACTCCAAATATTTTTTATACCAATCGAGATCATGATTGTAATCGCCTAGAATTACATCGCCTTCTTCTTGATAAACAGAATAGATAGACTTAATTGTATTAACAACGTAGACTATCTCTTCATTTGACAAAACAACATCAGGTATTAATGATATAAATCTATTTTTAGTTGCCTCAATAGATTCTTTTATTGATTCTTCAGTAATTATGAAATTAGGATTATCATATTCTTTAGCATTTTTGAAGGAGGAAAAATCATCTTGATACATATCATAAATTTTTTTTCTATTTTGCATTATTTATTCTCTCCTTTACTGCATTAAATATTTCTTCATTATCAAAAGGTTGATAAGTTTTTAGAACTTCTAAAACTATATCATCGGTTTTCTGAAGCATCTTTTTTAGACGAATGAATTGGTTAACACCTTCCAATAATATAGATTCAAGACTACTAGCGCTTGTTTTTTGTTCTAAAGCTCTATTGCACATTGAATTATAAATATCATCATATGGAATTGTTGAGGAAATAGCTTCTAAAAATCTAATAATTTTTGGTTTGTCTTCATCTTCAAATTCATCAATAAAATACTTAACAAATTTTGAATCACAATTAATAAAAAATACTTCCTTTTCATCTCTGCTAAGGGTTTTATTCCAAATCTTTGTATCGTCTTTTTCCAGTTTTAATTTTGCTCTCTTAGAGCTTTTGTCTTGAGACTTATGGCGAACATTACTTACTGCTTTTTTTAAACTAGACAATATTTGCTTAGGAATTGTTGCATTTTGTTTTTTTATATCTATATCCCATATTTCATCTAACATATTAGGAATATCAACTTTAATTCTTCCGTATTTAAATAATTCAGAACTTAAATTGCTGGAAGCCAATCTAAACCACGTTCCGTATATTATTAATCTATCGTTTCTATAAATATAAAAACCTTGGCCACTTCTTAGCATATCATCTCCGCCAAGTTTATCTATATCGTTATTAGACAAATCGCTCATATGTGGGAGAATAAATTGTTGAATTTTTATGTCTGCACCTTCGCATTTAATAAAACTTGGTTTTTGAGAATCTGTTTTAGGATGATCTTCTAAAAAAGGATCAAGTCCAATTATTTTGTCATCATTTATATATATTTTTAATTTATTAGACGGACGATTAATAAATCTATGAAATACTAACGAAAGATGTTTTTCTGTTTCTTCAACCTCTTCAGATAATGCTTCTCTAATATGCCCATTAGATTTCTTATAAATAATATCAAAGTTTTGCCAAACGACGAGAGTTCCTTGTTCTGACTTATTTAATGTTTCTATCATTGGAATTTGCTTTATTTCACTGTCATCTAATTCCAAACAATCCCATGTCTTTGAGAATAAAACTAAATCCAAATCCCAGCAAAAGCTCGATAATTTATTATTTTTTTTAGAAACAACAGTTAATTTTTTGCATTGCGAAAGAGAAGCCGACTTAAGTCCTAATCCAAATCGTCCAAGATCAGTTTCGCTATATGAATCTCTAGTAGAACCATATTTCATTGCGTTCAATAATTCTCCACGATCCATTCCATCACCATTATCAAAGAAAGCAACAAATAAATTGTCGTTTATAGGAGTATAGATTCTAATTTCAGTAGCATGAGCAGAAATTGAATTATCAATGATATCTGCAACAGCTGTTTTAAAACTGTAACCAATAGATCTCATTGAATTCATAAGAACATCTGGGGATGGACTATTATGCACTTTTTTTGTCATATTGTTCAAGCTCCTTCACTTTCACATAATACTTTCAGATTAAAAACATAATTCAAACCTGCTCACTGTATAACATAGTTTAGTAATTAATTTGAAGAAATATGTATACTTATTTTTAATTTTTGAATAATAAACCAAAACAATTTATATTTACATTATAATGTAATTATAAAAATTTTTATAGAATATGACGATTTTTTTGCATAATTATCTAAAAAAACAATATTTTCTCAAATTTATTAATAATTCCTATCAAAAAAATCAAATTCATATAACCATCAACACAAAACAAAACACCGCCTAACTTGGCGGTGCTATATCTACTATATATTCCTATTTATTTCTTTCTATTTTTTCTTTAGATGATTTAAAATACTTTATATAGTTTTTCTTACAAAAATTTGGTTTTACTTCTTCTTGATATTCTAATGTTTCTTTAAATGAATAAGGTTTATTTACTTTCCATGATGTGAAGAATCCTAATGATTTAAATGCGTCTTTTGGACAGTACATAACGCATCTTTGACACATAAGACATTTATTTAAGAATTTGAATTTATCATCTTTATAGATAATATTATTAGATGGACAATCATTAACGCATTTCATGCATCGAACGCATTTAGTATTATCTATTTTATAGAATCTACCATTAAAGCGACCACCCCACCACTGAATCCTAAATATAAATGCGAAGGGTCTATCAAATATAAATCTTTTTATTTTATGGTAATTACCATTTAAAAAATCATTCATATCTATTTTTATTAGGTCTTCTGATGTTTTAATCATTTTATATGCCATATAGTCAGAATGCCTAAAAACAAATGAATAAGGCATTAAATAGTGATATTCAGATAGAATATCAATATTTCTTCTTTTTAGTATGCTTCTAAGGTATAAAGATGAAGCATTATTCCAAAATAGATGTTCACCAGAATTCTTCATAACTAGACAAGGTTTATTTATAGAACATTTTTTAATTCTTTTAACGTAATCTATAATAGGTTTAGGTGCGTTAAAACCATATATAGGATAAAAGATCATTAGATAATCATATTTATCCATATCAACTATTATATTATCTAAAACATTAAAAACATCATAATCAAAAAGAATATTTGATTTTGCGAAATCTAATATTCTTTTTGTATTACCAGTTCCACTAAAATATATTAATGCGGCTTTCATTTAATAAATGCCTCAAAATCTTCATTCATATAATATGTATTATTCTCATCTATATTATGTGAATCATACCAATATTGAGCGAAGATTCTATCCTTTTTAGAAAGACGATCAAAATCCCAAATATAATCTTTATATAAAGGATTAAACCAATGACCACCTCTTAATATAGTATATGGTCTAGATATAAATACTTCACCATCTTGGTTAACCCATTTAAGTTTAGTATAGACATCACCAGTTTTAAATTCTTTACTTAAAAGTTTTCCCCCATGCATATTAGCGACATTAATAAGGTCGCTAATAGTGATATCCTTATCCTCTTTATTAATATCAAATCCATAATCTATAGGTTTATAATTATCTATTGAACGAATCTTACTATAATCAACTAAATCAAAATCATCCCACTTTCTAGGTTGATTTAGATATTCTTCTTTAGAACCATAGAATGCGGTTAATCTAGGAATATCATTATGTTTATACCAATATGCTGGTGAATTAGAATCTTTAAATAATCTTTTAATCACAAATTTCTTTATTATTCCTTTAGGTACAAGCTTACCTAAGGAATAATATGGATATTTCTTTAATATCTTATTCCAGTATTCATTAATATCATCTTTTTGATATGAAAATAATTTATTTAATTCATCACCATCATAATAGAATCCACCATGGAAATTACGAGTAACATTATAGTATGGATCAAAGAATTTCTTTGTAGTTCCACCTATTAGTTTAAAGCCACCTTCAATAGTGTCATATCCAGAGATTCTATTATTAATACCAGCTCCAAGATTAAATACTTTATTCCAGAAATTATCTTTATTTAAATGACCTAATAAATCCTCTTTAATGATACTAGCCATTAGTCTTGCTGAATCTTCAGCTGTAGACCATTCAAGAGGATCATTAAAACATGTATGGAACATTAATCCATCAGACATATTAGCGTTTAACATTTCTAGATAAACCATTGCGGTTTGTCTAATAATAACATAGTTGTTAATATCGCTTTCAAGGATATTATATTCTCCACGTAATTTATGCGCAGCATATACATCATATACGCTAGGAAGAAGGGGATCACCAACTCTTTCAAAAGGATGTTTTATATTTCTATGTCCGTATAAAGCAACTGATGTAATATCTATTAATTTAATATTAGGATTATCCTCAATAACTTTAACTATATTAGATGTTCCTACTTCATTAGCTAGATAAGATAGATTAGGATATTTATCACTTTTAGGTGGAATTACAGCAGCTAAATTAAAGAAGTAATCAACATCTTTTGATATATTTCTAACATCATCAATGTTAGAAATATCACCATAATAGATTTCTATTCTTCCTTTATTTTCTTTATAAAGCTTTTTAACTAATTTATTTCTTTTCTTTTCATTCTTTAAAAGAAGGACTTTGATTAAATCAACTTCTTTTATTGTTAAGAATTCTTTTAATGTAGAAATACCCATATGGCCTGATGAACCAGTAAGCGCTATTTTCATATTTCTTCTATCCTATTCTTTTAATTGTTATTTCATATATTCAATAATAAATAATGGTAAATACAAAATATCAACCTCAATTGTTGTTTTATGACTTACTTCATCTCTTTTTTCATAATTAAATGATTTTTTATCATTATTCATTAATGCTTGTGATATATAGTTTTCAGTAAACAAACAAAATTATAAAGTTATCACCAAAAAATAGCAAGTGTTTTATCAGAGTTTACCACAAAACCGCAACTATTTTTATTTGTTTCACCATTAAAATAGCAAAAGCACCTTTGATGTTATCTCAGGTGCAATCTATATATTATATTTTTATCCAATATCTCTCAATTTCTGTATCATCAACAAAATCTTGCTCTTCTTTTTTTCCACCATTATTAATTATGGTTTTCTTTGATGCAAT
>CALCVH010000121.1 GCA_937907585.1 uncultured Bacillota bacterium
AATATATCTTCCTAAAACTATTTAACGCAGGTTTAGCATATAAAGATCATACTTATGTTAATTATTGTCCAAATTGTAAAGTAGTATTATCTAATGAAGATTCACAAGGTGGAGTATGTGATAGATGCGGAACTAGCGTTATTCAAAAAGATAAAGACGTTTGGTTCTTAAAAATAACTAATTACGCTGAAGATTTACTTAAGGGTTTAGATCAACTTGAGGCTAATGAAAGAATTAAAACAGAAGAAGTTAACTGGATCGGAAGATCTACTGGAGCTAAAATCAACTTTAAATTAAAAGAAGTTAATGATAAGCTTACTGTCTTTACCACAAGAGCTGATACCATCTATGGTGTAACATTTATGGTTATCGCTCCAGAACACCCTATTATCGAAAAGTATTCTAATCTAATAAAGAATATTAAAGAAGTAGAAGATTATAAAGAACTCGCAACTCATAAGAGTGAATTTGAACGTGTTGAACTTCAAAAAGATAAGACAGGTGTTAAATTGGAAGGTTTATCCGCAATTAACCCAGTAACTGGTAATGAAATTCCTATCTTTATATCAGATTATGTAATGATGGGCTATGGAACTGGCGCTATTATGGCTGTCCCTGGACATGATTCTAGAGACTACGCATTCGCTAAAAAGTTTAATTGTGAGATTAAAGAAGTTATTAGTGGTGGAGATCTATTAAAAGAAGCGTATACAGATATTCAAAACGGCACACTCGTAAATAGTGGATTCTTAAACGGAATGAATGTTAAAGACGCTATTAATTCAATGATTGATTATTTAGAAAAGAATAATTTGGGTGAAAGAACAGTTAACTATAAGATGAAGGATTGGGCTTTCAACCGTCAAAGATATTGGGGTGAACCAATTCCTATTATCTATTGTCCAAATTGTGGAACTGTACCAGTTCCATATGAAGAATTACCACTTAAATTACCTTATATTGAAAACTTTGAACCAAATTCAGAAGGTGAATCACCTTTAGCTAAAATTGATTCATTTGTTAATTGTAAGTGTCCTAAATGCGGAGCTCCATCAAAAAGAGAAACAGATACTATGCCTCAATGGGCTGGTTCAAGCTGGTATTTCTTGAGATATACTGATCCACATAATAGTGAAAAACTTGCTGACTATGAAAAGATGAAATATTGGCTTCCTGTGGATTGGTATAACGGTGGAATGGAACACGTTACACGCCACTTAATCTACTCTAGATTCTGGAATGAAGCATTATATGATATGAATGAAGTTCCATATAAAGAACCATATAAAAAGAGAACTGCACAAGGTTTAATTTTAGGAACTGACGGACAAAAGATGAGCAAATCTAAGGGTAACGTTATAGATCCAATGGACGTTATTAAACAATATGGCGCAGATGTTTTAAGATGTTATATCATGTTCATTTCTGATTATGAGATGCAGACACCATGGAATAGTGATTCAATTAAAGGATGCGCTAGATTCTTAGATAAAGTTGAATCTTTAAGTGATAAAGTTAGACCTAAAGATATGGAATATTCAAAATCACTCAAAGTTCTAATTAATCAAACAATTAAGGGTGTATCTCAAGATATAGAATCATCTAAATTCAATACCGCTATTTCAAAACTTATGATTCTAACAAATTCATTCTTAGAAAAAGAATCAATCAGTCAACTTGATTATGAAGTATTATTAAAATTATTAAATCCATATTGTCCTCATATGGCTGAAGAGTTATGGCATAAATATCATGATGATACAATCCAACTTGAACCTTATCCAACATATAATGAATCTGATTTAGTAGAAGATACTTGTACAATCGTAATCTCAGTTAATGGTAAAGTAAGAGATAAAGTAGAAGTTCAAAGAGGAATGAATGAAGATGAACTCAAAAAACTTGTACTAGATAGAGAAAAGATTAAAGTATACACTACTAGTGGTGTTAAAAAGATTATTGTAATCAAAGATAAGATTGTAAACATAGTAGTATAATTCACAAAAACATCATTAAAGATTGTTTAACTCAAGCCAACGATTTAAACAATCTTTATTTTTAAATTGGCTATAAAAATGAAAAAAAATATCTTACGAAGACCGCATTTTTTCAATTAAATAACATATTATTTAAAAAAACACTTGACATTGGTATTTTGTAGTTATAAAATAACTACGGTTTATAAAGGCAAAACTGTTGAAAAGCAGCGACGCAAAACTATAGGGTCTGAAGAAGATAGCCAGTTGCAAATCGTGAGATTGTGCAACTTTTTTATTTTCTAAAGCACGAAAGGAGGAATTAGCGTGAAAACTATAAAAATTAGTATTATTACTTCTATTATTAGTTTAGCTTTTAGCGGATTATTGTTCGCTTTTGGATTTTTATATTTCGCTGGTTTCTCAAGAGGATGGTTTTCTACTAATACAACTGTTGATGCGAATGGTTTTGCGCTCCAAGTAGAAGAAGATAGTTCAATTACTACTATATCTACATATGCATTTAGATATGATGGTATGTATGGCGCAATCTGTGTTGATGTGCAAAACAATTCAGAATTAACAATGTCTGAATATGATGTCATCTTCACTGATAAAAACGTTAATACTCCATTATTCTTTAGAGTAGTTGCGAGAGGTATCCCAAATAGTCAAAATGGTTCAATCACTGTTACTATTCCTTGTACAACTACTTTGTATTCAGAGAATTCAACTATTATTGAACAAGGAGACTCTTCAATTGTACAAAAAGTATTATCAAATATCGTAACTTGTAAAATTGGCTATGGACTAGTTCTTAATGGTTCAAGAACAGTTGATAACTATATTCCAGTTGCGACAACTACTTCAAGAAATGAAAACAATGTATCGATATTTACTGGCGTTAGAGATTTGATGAGAAAAGAAGTTATGGATACATATAATGTTGAATCAGCTAAATTTATTAATAATGAATCATTTGATGAAGATGATAATATTCTTTCTGCAGAAAAAACTACTACATCAATTTCATTAACCATTGATTATGATGACTATAAAGATTATTTATGTGCAGTTAATGTAGATAGTGAAACAGGACAAATTGTTAGTTATGATTATGATGCAGCAGAAAAAGATTGTTTAGTATTCTACGTTGAATTCGATTATGATGACAACTTAGTTAATATATATAGACAACATTCCAATGATAGTGGATTTGTTGAATTCGTTAATGATTTTGGAATCATTACAATCAAAGAAAATAGAGGATAAAAATGAAAAGTATTAAACTAAACTTGCTTAAAATTTCATTGTTAGTTATTCTACTTTGCGGGGCTATTTTAACCTCTGTTTTCGCATGGTTTTCATCTAAACAAAATACTATTTCAACAAAAATAAATGGTAGTATCGTTTTTGAATATTTCCATGCAGGAAGAGGAACTAAAGATAACCCATTCATTATCACAAGACCAATTCACTATTACCACATGGTAGAGTTCTTCCAAAGAACTACTAATCTTGATATAGGCGATAATGAAAAAGCATCTTTCGGTAAAGAATATTTATATTTCCAAATAGGATGTCCTCTTGCGCAATTAGCTGATCCTACAAATACTAATGATCCAGTTGATGAAAACGACTGGTATGTATTTGATTATTCTAATATCGGTAGTGTTAATGAAAGCAC
>CALCVH010000122.1 GCA_937907585.1 uncultured Bacillota bacterium
TTTTAGATAGAATGTTTCCTCTATTATCATATGTATATTGAATTATATTATCATTTATTAAGTCTTCTTCTTTAATTAATCTATTAATAGAATCATATTTATAATTATTTGTATTAATATCATTATCGTAAACACTAGTGACATTATAGTTATCATCAAAAAGATATGATAATTTGTTTTTTAAAACATTATCTTTATAGTAGTAGATACTATTTATTCTATCCACTGTTGATAATGATTTCTTATAGTATCCATATTTAGTAATATAATCTTTATTATTAAATGTTTGTTTGATATCTTTTATTCTACCAAGTGAATCATAATCATAATACTCAAAGAAACATGGATTCATACTTCTAGATAAATTATGCTTAGAATCATTATTATATTGATAAGTATAATCTATGGTATCGCCTTCTGTTCTATTAAGATTATAAACCTTACTTAAAAGATAGCCATAATCATCATAATTTATATTGATATGAATTGGATTGTTATTAAAGAAAGTGATAGAATGTCTAGTCATTCTATCTAATGAATCATATCCAAAAGAGTGGCTTGTTCTTGAATGACTATCAGATATAGAAGTGATCAATTCTTTATTGTTATATAAACAAAACAAAAGTGAAGAACCATTATATCTTGATTCTACTAAATTGCCAAATTTATCATAATAGTTTGTGTAAACATTATCCAATGAATCAGCTATAGATGTCACATCAGTTAATACTCCACAATTATGAGTGATATTTTCATAGTAATCATAATGAATGTCAGGTAAAACATTAGATGATATTTTAAGTATTCTTCTTTTATGATCATATCTATACTTATATTCTATACCATTTGAAGTAGTTCTAACTATCAAGCCTTTAAGTCTATCTATTTGATTGTTATTTGATTCAGCTTCATTATTAGATAAACTAATTGATGAAATTAAATCATCTTTATCATAACCATATCCAATAGATACACCATTTGATGTTTTTTCTTCATTAACCAAATTAGTATTTCTTACATATTTATAAGTTATTGAATTGTCATTTAGGTCATTCGATTCCATCAACACTCTATTTAATGAATCATACTCATTTTTCTTAATATATCTTGTTGAAGAATCTAATGAATTATATGATACTTCTTTTATTACATTTCCATAATCATCATATTCTATTTCTTTTATGTCATAACCATTTGTATATATTTCAGATTCACTATATTTTTCTGTTCTTATTATTCTATTATAACTATCATAATAATAAATGGTGTGAGTAGTGTAAGATGAATCATCTAACGAATATGATATAGTGCTTATTTCTTCAACTAATTTTTGATTATCATCATACGTATATGAAGTGTTAATAGTTTTAAAATTTGTTCCAGTATCATTTACTTTGATTGAGCTTGTTGAAGAACTTATCGGATTATTAAATCTATTTAATATAGAATTATTTGAGTCTCCATTAATAAATGAATAATTATTAATTGAATAATGATATAAAGAGCTTTTATTTGCTTTAATAGTTTTTGAATGAGGATCACTCTCAATAGTATCATAGATATAGTATGGTTTATATTCATAACGTTCTGCGTCTATAACTAGACTATTTTCTTCTCTCCTATATTCTATTAAATTTGAGTTATTATCAAAATAATATCCATCCTTTATATTATCATTAGTAATGATAGTGCTTTCTATTCTTTGATTGTTACTATTTATAGTATATGAAAAACTAGTCGTTTCAATAATAGAATCGTTTTCTATAATAGAATCTAAGTCAATCACGCTAAAGAGTGAATATATTTGATATCTATTAATTCTACTACTAACAAATGATAGATTTACTTTTAAACTGTTTTTAATATCTATTATCCTATTGATATAGTTATCATTATCATATTCAATATTTAGACTATTCTCATTACCATAATTAATTATAGATAATTTGTTGTTTGTATATGTAAATTCTATTCTAGAACCATCTGTATCTATAATAGATGATAATGTCCCACTTTCTAAATAATCAAATTTGATGGAACGTTCTAAGTTATCATATATTCTTGATATTTTAAATGTAGATATATAGTGACTAAAATACTTATCGTATTCAATCATAGAATAGTTTCCATATAAATCATTAATAGAAACTAAATCACCATATTTATTAAAACCTTTATATATTTTTCCATCAGTTAAATAGATATAAGCGCTATTTCTATCAATTATTTCTTTTTTATGTAAAAGAGATTGATATTCTTTAAAGTATTTTTTTATTTCTATAATATTATCATTAGATCTAGTTTCAAATAAAGATATCTGTTCTTGAAGAACGTTTTTTTGTTTGATTATATTAGTTTTTAGTTCTGCACAATGATCGATTTGATCATCAGTCAATTGAATTTGGTTTTGATAATTTGTAATTAAATTTTGGTTAATTGCTTCTTGATAACTACTATCAATATATAGACTGCTATTAAAAACAGTGTTATCCATTGTATTTATTTGATAGTCTAACGATATAAAAGAATAGTTTAGTCCTGCTGATTCGTTATCAATTGATTGGACTTGAAGCTCTAAGGCTTCTTTTTGAAGGAGTAGTTGTCTATAAGTAACCCTATCAGATGAAGTTAACAATAAATAATCGCTACTATTTTGTACAAAGTCCATTTGAGAATCAAACGCATTATTGCTATATAAATAATTTTTAATAAAATATCTATAGGAAGAATAAGCGTAATTTTTATGGAATACTTCATATTGAGAAAGTACATTTTTATATGTTTCTATCTTTTCTTCTATTTCTTTTATTTCATCACTTCTTGTTTCTATATAATTATATAATTTAAATCCTTCATAGGTTGATATTAGTTTAAGCCCGGTTGATGATCTAAATTCATTATAAATGGTATTACCGTTATATTTTAAAGTTCCATCACTATCAACTGTAATATTGTTTCTTTCAATATCTAAATATTGTTTTAGATTGTTACTATCTAAATGATAAAAATATTCATGAAAACCATGCATATTCCCAAGTTCATCTGTATAAATATAATCAGTCTCTAAATCACTAGAAGTATTCTTGATTAATTTTTCATTAATATTTAATCTAAAATTTTCTCCTAAATTATAATTGTTATTATCTTTTTTATAAATTAAATTTATAGGTAAATAAAAGGTAGAATGATAGTTATTAATGATGTTAATTGGTATAGAACAATCACCATTTGATAAATTAACTTCTAAATCTACTTTGTTAAGTAAACTAAACGTTTTATAAGTTGGTCTGCTTATTTCATCAGTTAGATATTCAATTTCAAGATATGAATCTAGAATAGAGAATGTAAAATCTATATTTAACGTATGCGCATATAAATAAAACACAAAATCATTGTTTGTGTTTTTAAACAAGCTAGTTAAATCAATTATTGAATACCTATTATAGTTAGATTCTATTGTATCAGCCACTTGATTATTAATATAAACTAATCCATGTGAATTTTGGCTCGATTTTAAATATAGTGTTACTTTTGTAATACGATTATTTGAATAATTATATAAGCTTCTTTTGATTGTAATGTTGGTTCTATATTCTGTACTATTAGTTTTATATGCATGTATACCAGTCAAGCTATTATCATCTTGAAAAGATGTCATTTCACCAGTTCGCGATTGAACTTTTGTTTCCATAAAACCATTTATTGGAACTTGAACAGATTTTAAACTTGAAGATTTAGATTCTTTAGTGGTGTTATCTATTTTTAGCCATTTATTAGTTGAGGAATCAAAATAATTGATAGGAGACATGGAAATGATAAGTTTAGAAGTATTGTTGTTTAATATGTAATTAGATTCATATTCATTAACGTTAGTTTCATCTTTAAAAAGTGTTTTATTATCTAAAATGTCTTCGTTGGTGTTAATTAATTTTTCTTTTTCCATATGTTTATGTTCCTTTCTTTTTTTATTTTATTATAGTTTATATTTTTACCTAGATAAATAGATTTTATGAAAATAACTAAAAATACTGACAAAAATTGTCAGTATGTCGATTTTCCCTGTAGGAGAGATGGGACTTGAACCCACACGAATCGCTTCAATGGTGTTTGAGACCATCGCGTCTACCATTCCGCCACTCTCCCTTATAATATTACATCTTATCAACTATTCTCATTCCTAGAAGTTTCATGCCTTCATCTAGGCGAGATTTAATTAATGAGATGAGATATAACTTAGTGTTACGCTCTATTATATCACTAACTAAGCATTTTTCTCTAGTATAAAAACTATTAAATAATGAAGAAAGTTGTAATAAGTATTTTGCTAGATAGTTTGGAGCGTATTCATTAGCGCATTTTTCAATCTCTTGATAGAAACAATCTAACTTCTTTATTATATCAAAGAAATGGTCTTGTGATAATAAATCATAAGAAATATTATTTTTATCGAAAGATGATTGAGAAAGGATTGAACCTATTCTTACACTAGTATATTGAATATATGGACCAGTTTGTCCTTCAAACTTAGTCGCATCTTCTAGATTGAATTCATAATCATTTTCTCTATAATTCTTTAAATCGTTAAAGATGATTGCGCTTACGCCAACAGCTTTAGCGATTTCCTCTTTATCCTCAAGATTTGGATTCTTTTCATCTATATGAGATAATGCTAGTTTGATAGATTCATCTAAAACATCAATTAATTTAACTGCGTTCCCACTTCTTGTAGACATCTTCTTTCCACCGGTTAAAATTAATCCAAAATTAACATGTTTAATTCCACTTGCGAAAGGAGCGTCCATCTTTTCAAGAACTCTTCTTAATTGATTAAAGTATAGTTTTTGTTCGTTTCCTACCACATATAACATCTGATCGAAATGATAAGTTTCATATCTTCTATGAACTTCTTCTAAATCTCTTGTGATATATAGAGTTGCGCCATCAGTTCTTCTTACAATCGCAGGAGGCATATCATCACCAATTCTCACAATTGTTGCGCCATCATCTATTTCAAGAAGAGATTTTTCTTCTAACATAGATAAAACTCTTTTTGCGTGTCTTGATGCGTTTGCTTCTGATGAATATTCATCAAAATGAACTCCGAGTATATTATAAATTCTCTTAAATTCTTCTAAAGATGCACTCTTGAATTCATTCCATAATTTTTGATAATATTCATCACCTTCTTCAAGTTTATTGAAGATCTCTCTAGCTTTATCATCTAAAGATGGATTAGCCTCAGCTTCCTTATGGAATCTAACATATAATTTAACAAGTTCATTGATTGGGTCTTTTTTAACTGTTTCTTCATCTCCCCAATTTAAATATGCGTAAATTAGTTTACCAAATTGTGTGCCAAAATCTCCAAGGTGGTCAATTCTAACAACTTTATATCCTAATTTTTCATAGATATTTCCAATTGCTTCACCTAGAATAGTGCTTCTTAAATGACCGATTGAAAAGTTCTTTGCGATATTTGGGCTAGAATAATCTATACATATAGTTCCGCTATTTTTATTATCTACATTATCAAAATTATCCAATATTATTTTGATTAATTTTTTTCTTGAATAGAAAGCATTTACATATGGGCCAACTATTTCTATTCTTTCAAAATAATCTAATTCTTCTAAAAATCCTTTAATAACTGGAGCTAATTCCATAGGTGATTTATGTAATAGTTTAGATAAGGCGAATGAAGGGATAGCGACATCACCTTTTTCTTTATCTTTTGGAGTTTCCACAACTAAAGATGAGGCTACATTATAAGTCTCCATAACTCTATTATTTAGATGTTTAGCGATAATAACCTTTAATTGATCTAACATTTAATCACCTACTTTAAATTTATAACATATATAATTTACCAATAAAAAGATAATATTTCAAGAAATATTATTTTTACTACTATTTTTATTGTTCTTTAGATTTCAAAAAATAATTAAAAGATAGAACCAATTTTCTGATTCTATCCATTAAAATTATTTAGAGAATCTGATTATTAATTCTCCATTATTATCATTTGATAATACAAACGAAATCTTATTTAAACCTTGGCTAATTAGATATTGGTAGAATTCTTCACCATCTAAATAATTAGAGAAATCAAGTGATATAGTTTCCTCTTGCGCATCTACTTTTAAATAATCAATATTTTCTTTAGCGATAGTTCCTTCTAAGAACTTTAAGATATTATTTTTAACGCTTTCAGATAATTCTTCACTACCGAGTTTAATTGTGTTAATTTTAAGAGTTAATAAAGCTCCATTACTAGTTTTTTCTGTAGCGGTAATATGAGCGTTAATCTCATAACCATTCACATTGATTACCATATATACATCCATGGTATTATCAGTAATTTCAGTATATAGTGATTCAATAGTGAAATAAGCTATTTTTTCTTCATCAATAAAAGCCATTGATGTTCCTATAAATCCAAATGAATTAAATAGTTCGCTTAAAGATGTATCTCTAATTGACATATCGAAGTATCCGCCTAGGATATAATTCGCATATTCAAGAGGATTGATTGAGAACGCTTCTAAGAATATCTTAGCCATAGTGAGACTACTGCGCTCAATAATGCCTGGATACATACTGTTTGAAGTGATGCCTATAGATGAAAAATCTAGTGGATCAATTACTGCTTTTTGTTTATCATTTAATTTTTCATATCCTCTAACTAAATAGTCGAATACTATAGATGAATTCTTATAATTCATCACATCGTTTTCTATTAATGTAATAGATTTATTTTTAACATCTTCTAAAGTAACAGTAGTTTTTTCTAAATCGTTAGTAAGAGTTCCATCGTGTTTTAATGTTTCAAGATAAAGTATTGCGCCTATAACGTCTTCATCATTAAATTTGAAATCAAATACTTTATTATTGCCTAAGAATTCATCTATTAATGCTTTAATAAGATATTGAGTTTCATCTTTAACGCTATTTTCAATAATCTTAGACAGATTTTCTTTAGTGACAGAAATAGTTATATTGTCACTATTCTTTTCAATATTAACATCAGTGCCTTTTTCACTTAATTGTTTTTCGATTTTCTTAGTATTCACAAATCCAAATACCAGTGCCTTAACTAGTTTAGAATCTGTGCCAAGCTTTCCTAAGCCAATAGATGATAAAATTACTGATAAAGTTCCATCATCGCTCACTTTAATATCTAATTTGCCTTTGACACAACTATTAAAGAACAAGGCTTTTATAGGTGCTTCAAATGATACTGAACCATCTTCATTATAAATAGAATACATTGACTTGATCTCAACAACTGGAATATTGATCTTTTGAACGATTGATTGTAGTAAACAATTAACTTTATATTCATTTAATAATAATTCTACTTTAGCGTTACTATCAGTTTCTTCTAATGAATTCTCTATATACGCATATAGTAATTCAGTAGTGTCAAACTGTTGATCAGTAATTTCCTTATTTGAATTATCAGTCTTATCATAAATCATAATTCCGATAACTACTACTGTGATAATAGCTAGTAAAAGTATTGCGCCAATCAAGCCGAATAAAAATTTAAAGAATTTCATAGTTACCTCCTATTATTTTTTATTTAACTTCTTTTAATGTAAATGTTTTAGTAGTAAAGTCTCTATCAATATAGACTAATAAGCCAGAGTTTTCTAATTCTGATTGAGTTAGATTCATATCTAATTCTTCACAATAATATAACGCATCTTTCTTTAACCCATATACTTTAAACATATCTT
>CALCVH010000123.1 GCA_937907585.1 uncultured Bacillota bacterium
TAGATGAAGACCATGTTATAGTCTTATCAGTTGCGTCACTTGGATTGATTGTTGCGGAAAGTTCTGATGTATCTCCGATTCCTATAGATAAAGTAGTTTTATCAAGTTCGACACTAGTTTCTGAAACAATCGCCGTTATACTACAGGTAGCGGTGAAGCCTAAATCGGCTGTAGTAGCAGTTATTGATACATTTCCAGCACCTAGAATTGAAACAGCGCCATTTTCATCTACAACTGCAACGCTAGTATTGGAACTAGTCCAAATAACATCTTTATTTGTAGCGCTATCTGGTGATACAGTTGCGTTTAATACTATTTGGTCTCCGACTTCACAAGTTAGATTTTCTTCATTTAAAGATATTGATTCAACATGAGTATAATCTGGATCAACAAATTGGTTGAAGTGAGCAACTTTACCGTTTATAGAAACACGACATGAAACATCTTCATTCTCTCCTATTTCTACAGTAAATTCTTCTTTGTATGAACCTTCATATAAGTATATAGTTTGAGAATTATCACCAAGAACTCTAACAGTGATAAAGTCAATATCATCACTATCTATATTTAGACTAAAAGTCATGGTGTTTCCATCTTTATGTGTTATATCAGTAGAGACTTCATATTTATCGTATTCTGCAGTCTTATAATTTGCATAATATACAACTTTACTTGAACTATAATCATATTCATTTCTATTTATAAGAACTTGAGTATCTTCATTATAATCATCAGTAATGTCATAAATTGATAAGTTATAAGTTGTACCAGGCTTTAAACTAGAGAAAGAAACTTGGCTTTTTTCAATTATTTCTTCTTGGAAGATATCTTCACCATTACTTAAAGATATAATGTAAACTTTATTTGGATCTTTTTCTATTGAAAAGCCGAGTTCATTACTCTTAGCCATAAATACGGATACGTTGTTTGTTGAATTTGAAATATTAGTAAATGTATTGGATGTTGAACCAATAATCGCAACCGCTCCAACTAAAGTGACAGCGATTCCACCAAAAATGGTTGGAAATCCAAGTCCATGTAGAACGGTTTTACCAGTCTTACTAAATATATTAGCGTTTGCTGCGCCAGCGATACCACTAGCGTTACTATTATTTAAATTATTGTTGTTAGATGATTCATTATAATTATTGTTTGCTCTTATAATATTTTCTTCTTGATAGCGAATATTATCTTCAGGTACAGAAAAAACTTCGCTTTTTAAACGAATTTCTTCTTCTAATTTATGAACATTATTATGCTCATCTACATTTAAAATATCGTCTTCGTTTTCTAAGTTGAAAACATTTTTCTCATCATCTAACATAATAGTAATTTAATAATTTTTTTAATTATTTATCCGTTATTAACAGAATCTAATCCGTCAGATACTTCTTTTTGTTCTTCAACGAATTCTTTTGCTGCTATCTTTTCTTTATATGTTGCTTTTTCAAAAGATACTGGTTCATTAACCACAACTTGTGGGAATGGAATATTGATATTATTCTTGTCAAATAATAATTTGAATTCTCTATTCATATCTCTTTCAACTTGATATCTCATCTTTTCATCACATTGAGCAACAAATTTCAAATTCACAGAAGAATCTGCTAATGCAGAAACACCTTTATAGAAAGGACCTTCTTGAATAGCAGGGATATTTTCTTTAATTTTACTTAAATTATTTTTTAAGATTGCTTCTACTCTTTCTAATGATTCGCCATATTCAATACCGATTTCAATAACCGCTAAAGAAAGTTGATTAGTCATGTTAACCATTGATCTAATATCAGAGTTATTGATAACTTTAATATTTCCACCATCGTCAACTATTTGAGTGTGTCTCATACCAATTTCTTTTACAACACCTCTAAATCCATCAGCAACAATAACATCACCAACAGAGAAAACATCTTCAAAGACAATGAATAATCCAGCAATGATATCGCTTAATAATGGTTGAATTGCTAAGCCAACAATTAATGATACGATTCCTATGCCAGCTAAGATAACAGCTGTATCAACGCCAAATGAAGATAAGACGAAGAATAGCCAAACAATCACAGCAGCGTACTTAATAACACTGATTAAGATAGTTAGTAAACCTCTTGTCTTTTTTAATAATGGCAAGCAGAGTCGGAATAATAATCTCAAAATAAAACTAATTCCAAAAATGAAGAAAGAATAACTGATAATTCTTACTAAAGTATTTGGATCTCCTGCACCTGAGAATAAATATAAACTGCGATAAAATTCGTTATCCTTACCAAAAATCATTCCTCCAAAGAAGAATAAAACAGCATAAACAACTAATAATCCTAAAAAGACATAGCCAAAAATCTTTTCAAATAAGGATAATCTTTCGTTTTTGTTTTTCATATGACAATCCTCCACAAAAAACATGTAAAATTTATAAATATTATACAAGTTATTATACAAAAATTTTTTTATTATTTAAATAAAAATTATTTTGAATATACAATTTTTTAAAATATGGTTGTATACCGTAAATAAAATATCTCCAAAATAGGTTTTTAGGTTTGTTTAAAATCTTGGACCTAATTCGGAGATAATATTTATTTAATATATAATCTTTAATTCTATATCATCTATTTTTTCTTTATTTATTTCATTTAGCGAAAATATTGGAGTAATCTTTCCATTATATTCCACAAGCAACTTATCATCTACGAAATGTCTATTATATTCATCAACTATTACTTCACTATTTGGATTATGAATAAACATTTCTTCTCTTTTACTATAATATAATAAGCCTTCAGCGTATCTCATCGTACAACAGAATAATGCTTCATACATTAATGGTTTTAATATTCTTTGTTTTATAGTTACACAAGAATTTGTCCCAGCGCCACCATTTACTCTTTGACAGAACTGCAAACCATTAAACCATATACGTCTAGATAATGTTTTATAACATTCTTCTTTTGTTAACTCATATAACTCTACAGATAATATGAAACTATCTACTATTGCGCAAGGTTCTGTCCAAGTATTTTCTCTACTAAACCAGTTAAAGTTTTCATAGTTTAAAGTCATTCCATGATTTAAATAGTAATCATATTTCTCTTTTACTAAATTTAAATATTTAACATCATTAGTAGTTTGATATAAAGTTAGAATTCCTCTTAGGCAAGATAATGTAGTATGAGTTTGAAATTTATATTTAGATAGATCTATTTTTTCAAATACACCAATAGCGTTATCTAAGAATTCTTTAACTCTAGAATCTTTTGTCTTTTGATAATATTTAGATAAGCCATCTACACACATAAATGCGCAACCTATATCAGTAGATACTCTCCATCCAGAAATAACTTTAGTAGTTGTACCTTCTACTCCACCTTCATATGAATCTCTTAAGAGAGGATAATGATTAAACCACTTAAACGCTGGTAAGTATAAGTTTTCAACAGTGCTTCTTGCGACATCCATCGCAAAATCATTATTAAAATTATCTGCGTATTTTAATAATCCTCTTAAATACCAGTTATGACCAGATAATTGTTGTTCATCAACAATAGTTCCATCAAATTCATTACCAAAATATAATTTGTCATTTGTTTTACTAGGAAGAAGTTCAACCATTTTATGCATGGTTGAAATTTCTTTTTTATTTATTTCATAATGACAGTTAAAAGCTAATAAGGCTCTTCCTTCATAATCTCCTGGCCAATCATATTCTCTTGGTCTAAATACATTATCTATACTATAAGCGTCATCTTTTAGTCTTTCATAATTCTTAATAATATTTATCATAGTCTTTTACCCTTTTGATGGTTATTATATCATATCACCTTATATTTCAACTATCATTACTAAAGACAATTTATATATTTATTTACTTATTGTGATAACAATATCGCCTGTACTTGTTTCGATCTCACAAATATTTCCACTTGTATTTGGTACTCTTACTATACCTGTACTAGTCTTTGCATTAAATGTTTTATCAGTTAAGATATTCCCTTTAACATCGCCAGTTGATGTTTTAATCTTTATTTTACTTCCGTCGCATCTATCTAGATAAACATCACCTGTTGATGTCTTTATTTCTAGATTTGAATTTGTTATTACATTAACTAGCTTTACATCTCCTGTACTTGCTTTGACATTAATATTATTTGATACATTAACATTTTTTATTTCAATATTACCAGTATCAGATTCAATACTCATATCTACTAAAGAAATATCATTTATTTTTATGTTTCCTGTATCTACTTCAACCTTTAGGTAATTTGATACATTTGCGTTAAAGCTAATATCCCCAGTATCTGTACTAACTTCAGCAGTTAAAAATGAGAATTCTTTAGAAATATCTACATCTCCAGTATCAGTAGTTATAGTTAAATTTTCATAAGTGTTATTGGGTAAATATACATATACACCAAGTTTTTCAAAAGAAAAACCCCATTTCTTATAGAAAACACGTTCATCTATAAATTTAATATTTAGTGTATTTGTATCAACTTTCACATCATATTTAGTATCCTCAAATTCTTTTACTACAACCTTACATTTATCTAAACTATTATCATAAATAAATTTAACATCATCTGTATCTACATCTATATTAATATTTGAAAATGATTCATTAGTCTCATAAGTTCTTTCATTCGCTTTAGCTTGAATTACACTGTAGTCACCTTTAACAAAGAAACCATATGAAAAAACACCGCCCCCAACAACTAATAATATAACCGCTATGAATAATAGAAATTTTGAAGCTTTATTCATTTTTGTTTCCTCCTTTAATTAGGCTTCTTTTAAGACCTATAAAAATCTTCTTATTTAATCTAACGTTTAATACTACTATATATTTAAATGCGAAAGCGAAGAATATTGATAAAGCGGCTAAAACTAATGAAGTACCGAGTAGTGTTAATGATAATTGACTATTAAATAGATACGCAATAAATCCTATAAATATACCTATTGAAGATACGATAAACGCTATTTCTATACTTAACGCAACAAGCACAAATACCCAAGTTAAAAGACATAATACAAGCACTAATACAATTAATGTTATTAAAAGTGGAAACCATAAAGGAAAGCCTAAGATTAATAATAGAATCATCAATCCAGACATCTTTTTCTTTGTTCTGATTCTTTCTTGTACAAGCCTCTTTAGAGGCATATCTTTAGCGATATCAGCGATTACTTTATTGACACCACCAAGTTCATTAACCGCTTCTTCTTCGCTTTTACCACTAGATACGATATCATCGATCATTTCGCTATAAAAGCTAAGTCTATCTTCTAAATCATCTTTAGGAAGACCTTTTAAATTTTTCTCTAGTTCATATAAAAATTCTTTTTTATTCATGTCCATCACCTTCTACAATATATAAATAAATTGACATTAATTCTTTCCATTCACTTTTAAATTCTTCTATTCTCTTTAATCCTTTATCAGTGATGTGATAATATTTTCTTAATCTTCCTTCAAATTCCTTGGTCCAAACTGTGATCATTTTAGCGTCTTCTAATCTTTTTAATATTGTATAAAGAGTAGATTCTGATAAATTTAATACAGGCCTAACATCTTTAATTATTTTATATCCATATGAATCTTCATTCTTTATAGCGGCTAAGACGCATACATCTAGTACTCCTTTTTTTAGCTGTGCATCCATATATACCTCCGATTACGTTATACATCATATTACGAAGTATAGAGATTGTCAATATTTTTTAAGAAAAAAGTGCTAACTTGAGATAATTCTCATGTTAACACTATATAATATCTCGTGTAGCTCATACGGGGTTCGAACCCGTGAATGCTGCCTTGAGAGGGCAGTGAGTTAGACCGCTTCTCCAATGAGCCATATGAAAGTAACTTATTCAGTTACTTTTTTAAATCTATTAACAATTTTTTCTTTACCTAATATCTGTTCTACATAATATAGATTAGGTGAAGATTTTCTTCCTGTTAAAGATATTCTAATTATTTCAGAAGCTTCTCCAATAGTTCCTTTAAACTTATCTGGTGCTTCTCTCATTTCTTTCTTATTAGCCGCAAAACCTAATGGGTTCATTACAGACTTAAGATTATTAAACCATTCTTCTTCTGTTTTTTCAAGACCTAAATTATTCATATGAGCGTTTAATACTTTATTAATTTCTTCTTTAGAATATTTAGGGTTAAATTCTTCTTTAGTTAGATTATCAAAATAATCATCATAGAAGAATGAAATGAATGGTACTATATCTTCAAATTTTGTATAGTCTTTTCTTGGATTTTCTTTTTCTCTTTCTATATTTACTATAGATTCAAAATAATCTCTATCTCTATTAATTAAATCATATAGCTCTTTATTGTAGTTAGATGCGTATTCTAGCGCTTGATCAGTAAATTCTTTTTTAGTTAATCTAGATAATCTTTCTTTAGATATATTATTAATCTTTTCTATATCGAATAATGCACCATCAACATTAAATTTTTCGAATGTGAAATTAAAATCATAAATATCAGAATCCATATGTTCTAATCTCCATTCTTCAAAATTAGAATTAGCTAAAGTAAATAGATATTCTAATAATGCTTTTTTAGGATATCCACTTTCTAAGAAGAATGATACAGCGGCTTCTTTATCATGACGTTTAGATAGCTTTCTTCTCTTTCCTTCATCTAATTTCATGATTACAGGAAGGTGAGCGTATTTAGGAGGCTCCCAACCCATTCTTTCAAATAATTCAATATGAATAGGAAGAGATGACAACCATTCTTCGCCTCTAGTAACGTGAGTTGTTCTCATGAAGTGATCATCACATAAATGAGCGAAATGATATGTAGGAAGTCCATCTTTCTTTAATATAACAATGTGTTGATCATTTTCTGATAATTCTAAATCTCCCTTAATTAAATCGTGAACTTTAATCTTATTATTATGATCTCCTTTAGACCTAAAACGTATGATATATTTATCGCCTTTTTCAATTCTATCTATAGCTTCTTGAGCTGTGTAAAATGAACATATTGCGTATTTACCATAATATCCAGGATTTTCTTTATTAGCTTCCTGTTTCTTTCTTATCTCATCTAATTCTTCTTCACTAACAAAACAAGGATATGCATCTCCTCTTTTAATTAGTTCTTTGATGACTGTATTATATATTTCGCTTCTATCTGATTGTTTATACGGACCATAATTACCTTTTTCATAAGTTCCATAATATCCTTCAGTAGGAACGATCCCAAAATTGGCTAATTGTGTTAATAATTCTTCTCCTGAACCTGCGACCTCTCTTTTTGAGTCAGTATCTTCTAATCTCAACATGAAAACGCCACCCGTTTGTTTCGCAAACTTATGACATATCATCGCAGTAAATAAGCTTCCTGAATGTAAGAATCCTGTAGGAGATGGAGCGAATCTATCAACGATTGCGCCTTCAGCTAATTCTCTTTTAGGATATCTTTTTTCAAGATCATCTATAGTTGTATGAATATTTGGAAATATTAATTCAGCTAGTCTTTCATTATCAGTCATATTATAATCCTCTCTATCGTATTATATCATTAATTAATATTCTTTCATCATTTCTTTAATAGTAGATATTATATCTCTTGGAAGTGTTGCGTAATCTCCATATCTTTTAGATGCGATAACTCCAGCTTCTCCTAGTAGATAACATCCAGCGATAGACGCATCTATAGCGCTAGTATATCCCATTATACCAGCGATTAATCCAGATAATATATCTCCGCTACCGCCTTTAGATAATGCGCTCGAACCAAGATGAACAATATATAATCTATCTCTATATGAAATGATTGTTGATGTACCTTTTAATACTAATACGCACTTATATTTCTTAGTAAAATCAAGAGCGTATTTAATAGGGTCATCGAGTATTTCATCTACACTAACATTTATCAATCTAGAAAATTCCTTAACATGCGGTGTTAAAACTATTGACGCATCAGATTCATTTATCATATTTAAATCCATTCTAGATAATGTATTTAATCCATCCGCATCTATTAATAATTTCTTTTTATAATTCTTTAGAATATATTCTAATACTAGTTCATTATCAGTTGATTCACCAATCCCCATTCCAAATGCGAGTGAGGTTAAAGAATCAATAGCGTGACTGATAGATTGTTCATCAAAAGAAAATCCACCTTTATTATTAGAATCGATTGGATACATAGTCGATTCCAATAGGTAAGGCATTATAGAATCAGCTATATCAGTTGGACAAATTACTCTAGATACTCCTCCACCAACAATTAAACTTGATACAGCTAAATTAGATAATTTAACTGAACCACTATAGTTATATGAGCCACCCATTACTCCTATATACCCATATGTTCCTTTATGAGAATTATAGTTTCTAGTTTTAAATACCTTTTTAAGATCTGATTTTTCTACTACATAATATGAATAATCATCATATTTTTCATCTAGTTCAATAACTACTAATTCCTCAAAATAATCCTTAGCGTCATTTAAGAAATTACCAGTTTTAGCGTATCCCATACATACAGTTAAATTAGAAATGATAGCGTTATCTGCTTTACCATTATTAATATCTAATCCTGAATTTATATCTATAGATAATACATAAATATTAGAATCATTTATAATGTTTATAATATTCCTAATTTCATCATTCATTTCTCTATTTTCATTAAGCATAGATTCAACTATGGTTTCATAATTTAATAGATTAAAGTCACTTTTATAAACATATACAGGTATATATAAATCAATACATTTAGATAAATAATCAATAACATTACTATTATTAATTGGTGATACTTGTAATATAGATACATCAACGCCTCTACTCTTTAAAAGTAACGCAAAAGATAATGAAAATACAGATTCATTAGAATCACCAATTATCACAAGTGTTTTATTATTTATTTTTGAATAATTATAAATCGCTAGTGATGCTTTATAATAGAACTCATCTTTATTTTTAACATTATTGCGATACTTATTTATATAAGTATCACTCATTTCTTTAGATAACACTTTAATCATACAAATATTATAACATTATTTAGTTCATTTGTTCTTGCATATATTTTTTTAATGTGTTATTATATTTAAGGCACACAGGACCGTAGCCAAGTGGTTAAGGCAATGGACTTTGACTCCATCATCGAAGGTTCGAATCCTTCCGGCCCTGCCAAACTTGCGGGTATGGCGAAACTGGCAGACGCGTAAGATTTAGGTTCTTATGTCGAGAGGCGTGCAGGTTCAAGTCCTGTTACCCGCACCACTTAATTAATAAAACAACCGCCTGATGTGGCGGTTTTTATTTGTACCTACGGAAAATTGGGTTGGTTGGTAAAAAACACGTAAGCGGAAATGATTTCCAGACTCGAACACCTGAACGAAATGTATTATCATCTAATTATGGAAGATTTTTTAAATGCATTTCTAAAGTCTTTTCTTGCCTGTTCGTGCATTTTTAATAGTTCAAGGTGTGTAATTTCTTTTTCTTAGGAAAAAGTCGTTTCTGGAAGAAAATAGAAAGTGGTATAGTGATTATTTTTTCTACTGTAAATGGTAGAAATAAGAATTGTACTTGCCAAGAAAAGTAAACATAAAAAGTTTTTTTCTTTTAATTATCATTTTTAAAAGTATTCATATTTGAATTTTTTGTTTCATTTTCATTTATAGAAGTAGACATTTTTGATAATACAACTTTTTTTCTTATTAACATTACTCTCAGAATTACTTACTACTATAGGTATTAAAAATATTATTAAGTGATTATCTAACTTTATATAATAAGATTATTCTTTGACTACATCTATCTATTTGAATAGATAGAGTTTTAACTATAATTATGTTATATTTTAAGAAGAATAATTCCTTTATTTTTTTAAGTTATTTTTAAGTAACGATAATATAATTAATGTGAGGAGGAACAAAAATGAGGATACTAATTGCGGAAGACGATAAAGATTTAGCTAAAGCGTTAAAAAGAGTTCTTGAGATATCAGAATATGAAGTCGTTAATGCATATAACGGATTAGAAGCTTTAGATACCGCATCTACTAATAAGTTTGATCTAATCATATTAGATGTTATGATGCCGAAGATGAACGGATATGAAGTAGCTAAATCGTTAAGGAACTATAAAAACTATACTCCTATCATAATGTTGACTGCTAGAAGTGAAACTGATGATAAAGTATTAGGCCTTGATAGTGGCGCTGATGACTATTTAACTAAGCCTTTCCAAATCAAAGAATTGCTAGCGAGAATAAGAGCTCTTATTAGGCGCAATAGTGGAATAGATAATAATGAATTAATATATGATGATATAACACTTAATTCATCAACATATGAATTATCATCAGTAAAAGGAAAAGTTAGATTAACATCAAAAGAATTCAGTATGATGAAATGTTTTATCACTTATTCTAATAGTTTATTATCCACTGAAAGACTAATGGAATTGGTTTGGGATTATGATAGTGAAGCTGAGATAAATGTTGTATGGGCATATATCTCATCATTAAGAAAAAAAATAAATCAAATCGGTTCAAGAAATACTATCCAAGCTGTAAGAGGTGTTGGATATAAAATAGGAGGAAATGATGATTAAGAAATTAAGATTTAAGTTTATTCTCATTTCTACTCTATCTATATTTTTACTTTTGTCACTTATCCTTTTATCAGTTAATATATCTAACTATAATAAGGTCGCAAGAGAGGCTGATAGATTCACTTATGATATTGCGGTTAATGGTGAACTAACTAATGATAATTTAACTCCACCAATGAATGGAGGGGCACCTAATCCTAATCAGAATGAAAATGGGCCAAGAATTGGTGATATCAGAAGAGAAGCTATGTTCGATACTAGATACTTCTTAGTTAAATTTGATAGCGATTCTAATGTTATAGAAACTAAAACTGATAGAATCGCATCAGTAAACGAGGCTCAAGCAATCGATATCGCAACAAACCAACTAAGTAAAAAAGCTTCTACAGGTTGGTATAAAGATTATAGATTTAGAGTATATGAAGATAGCTCTACTTCTACTACTACTATTGTATATGTAGATTATGAAAGAGAATTAGCGCCATCAAGAACAGTTTTAATCTCATCATTCATTGTAGGATCAGTTGGCATAGTAATCGCATTCGTTCTTATATTCTTTATTTCAAATATTGTAGTTAAACCAGTTGATGATGCGTTTAAGAAACAAAAACACTTTATATCTAACGCATCACATGAACTAAAAACTCCAATCACTATAATTAGCGCAAACAACCAGATATTAGAAATTGAATATGGTGAGAACGAGTCTATTGATACAATCAATAGACAGGTTAGAAAATTATCTAATATGATTCAAGAATTAAATAATCTATCTAGATTAGATGAGATGGATAAATTATCAGAATTCGCTAAATTCAATTTGTCTAATGCGGCGACTGAAGTTGTCGAACCATATAGCGAGATATTTAAGAAAGAAAATAAGACATTAAATATTAATATTGATAGTGATATTGAATATAAAGGCAATGAATTATTGATAAAAGGGCTAATATCAACTATTATGGATAATTCTTTAAAATATTCAGTAAGTTACGCTACATTTACTGTAACTAAAGATAATGAAAGAATAATCATAGAATCTAAAAATGATGCGACAGAACTAAAGAATGGTAATCTAAATGATGTATTTGAAAGATTCTATAGAACTGATGAAGCAAGAGCGAATTATGAAGGTTCAGGAATCGGACTATCAATCGCTAAAGAGGTAGTTAATCTCCATAAAGGTAGAATATCTGCGTATGGAGAAAACAACAACTTTAATATAAAAGTAGAATTATAAAATTTTATTTGAATTTTTAAGTTCCTTTTAAGTTGAACAAATATAATTATTAAAAAGGAGGAAAGACTATGGGACAGTTCCAACAGGTATTCGAAAGATATGAACTAAAATATATCCTTACACACGATGAGTATCTATGGATTAAGAATGAACTGCTTAACTATATGAAAGTTGATAAATACGGTATCGCAACAATCCAATCTATATATTTTGATACTCCATCATTCTTGCTCATTAGAACATCTATGGAAAAGCCTAAATTTAAAGAAAAATTGAGGCTTAGAAGTTATGGCCTAGCTAGTCCTGATACTCCTTGTTTCTTTGAAATAAAAAGAAAAGCGTGTGGACTAGTATACAAAAGACGTATACCAGTTAAAGAACAGATCGCTAAAGACTTTATGAATTATAAAGGAGAATTCAAAGATTCACAAATATCTAGAGAATTAACATATTTTAGAAATCACTATAAAGACTTAATACCTCAAGTATTAGTTATCTATGAAAGAGAATCATTCTATAAAGAAAATAGTGAAGTTAGAGTAACTTTTGATTTTAACCCTAGATATAGAACTACTGATCTTAATCTTCATACATCGTTAGATGGTTCACCTTTACTTAATGATGATAGAGTACTAATGGAGATTAAGGTGTTGCACAACATGCCTTTATGGCTAACATCAATATTAACTAGAGGAAAAATAAGAAAAGGATCAATTTCCAAATACGGAGAAGCATACAAAAGAGAAAAGGAATTACATAACTGGAGGTTAACAAATGTTTGATTCATTATTCAATAATATAGAAAATACATTCTTAGCTTTTATCATCATATTACTAGTAGCGCTTGTGCTCGGCACATTAAACACATTTATTCTATCTTTTGGACTAAATAGTTCAAAAAAATTCTTTGTGACAAATTCTATTATGACAGCTGTTATCGCAGTAGCTTTAGCGCTCGTTAGCGGTTCAACAGGCATCGCAATAGGAATCGCCGCAGTAGGAATTGGACTATTAAGATTTAGAAGTGTACAAGCTACATCTTCTGAAATCGCAGCTTTATTTATTAATATTATTGCGGGTGTGATATTAGGAGCTGGATATATATTCTTTAGTGTAGTATTCTCACTTCTTCTTACATTCACATTCTTATTACTTTCTAAATTAAATATCTTCATTCATAAAAATAGTAATAAAGAATTAATAGTAAAAGTTACTATCCCTGAAGATTTAAACTATGTAGATGAATTCAAAGAAACATTTGAACATTATACAAAAGAATATGAATATATAAAAGTTAAAACATCCGATATGGGATCTTTATATAAATTAAGTGTTAGAGTATTATTAAAAGATCCAAATGAATCTAAAGCATTACTAGATGAAATTAGACAAAAAAACGGCAATATGGAAGTAGCCATAATGCCATATTCAGAAACACAACAAACATTATAAAAACAGGTCAAACACCCTGTTTTTATTATATTATTGACTTAGTTTCACTCTTTAATGCAGTAGAACATCCAGTATATACAGCGCCTAATATAGTATATTCGTTTCCACTAAGAGAAAAGAGTACTCTTGTACTATTATTAATATTTAAAGCTTTATTAAACGCTTTAAAATAATCTTCACCGAAATCTACAATTTCACCTGATATTATCACAGTATCTAAATCCATAAAATATACTATGTTTTTAACGAATCTCGCGAGAATCGTAGCGTGAGAATTAACTACTTCAACAGTAAATTTATCTTTCTTCTTATATGATTCAACAATATCAGCGATATCAACTTTTCCATCTTCATTAAGTTTTAATGAAGTTTCTTTTAAATAGTTAACGCCCTTAACGATAGCGCGTCTAAGCGACAAGACTGAAAGAATTGAATCAGTATAGTTATCCTCTTCATAGAATAGTTGAAGGTTATTGTTGTTAGAGAATTGAAGATTAGTTAACATTAAACCTATTTCACCGCTAAATCCATGGGAACCTTCATATACCTTACCATCTATTAGTATTCCTGCACCTAATCCAATTCCGCAGTGAATCATACACGCATTTTTTATTGTTTTACCTTCATTATTATAAATCTTATAACCTAACATTTCTAAGTTGATATCGTTCTTCACAACTACATCAACTTTGAATCTATCATTGAACATTTTATATAGGTTAATATCTTTATAATTATGGTATCTTGGAGCTTGAGAAAAATATCCAGTTTTACTATCTATTTTACCTGGAGTAGCGATACTTATACATTTAAGATCTAAATTATCTTTCTTAAATTTTATTATGTGTTCGTCTATTATTTCATAGATTCTATTAAAAGTTTTATCGCTTATTTTATATTCGAATTCTATTCTTTCTTCATCTATTAAGTTTGCGTAAAAATCAGTAAATCTAACTAGTGGATTAAGTGGAGAAAAATCTATTGCGACAATAAAACCCATTCTTTTAGAGATTTTGAGTTTTATACCGCCTCTTCCTAAAGTATTATTTGTTCTTTCAAGAATCTTATCATCTATTAACTCACGACAAATATTCGCAATAGCGGTATTGCTGATGTTTAGTTCTCTTGCGAGTTCTGAATAAGTCATTTCTTTTTGAGTTAATAGATTAAGAATCTTTTCTTTGTTTCTTTTTCTAATATACTTTTGGTTTCTTCCTTCCATAAATACTCCACCTTATTGATAATATAGATGCTTAACTACTAGTTCTCCATTACTAATATTTATTAAAGTACCACCTAACATATATTGAAGGTTTGAGTCATATGTGCCAGTCTTAGTTCCATATGTATAGCGGATTCCTTCATAAACTACAGATATATTATTCTTGTGTTCATGACCAAAGAAAAATCCTAAGGTACCATACTTTTTAGCGAGATTAACCAATTTATATTCTGCATCAAGCAGTGAACCAAAATCAACCATTAAATATCCAAAATCTTCATCAGAGTTTGGATCTAACTTAATAGGCTTAAATTGTCCTCCTATAGGTTTACCACCTGAATATAATGAATATCCATGTCTTTCACTTAAATAATCATGTTTTTCATATAAAGCATCCGCAAATGATTTTACTGATATATGAGAATAAATAGTATTTGGAACATTTTCACCATTATTATATTCTTTTAATTCTTGATTAGTTCTTTCAAACCATTCTAACTGTTTAGGATAATAACCTGCAGTTTTATATACTACGTTATCATCATCTTGAGAAAATGTACATCCATTAGAATCCATCATAAATAATACAGAATTAAGCTTTCCTTTATTTAAAATAGCGACAGAATAATTAGAATTTCCTTCTACATTTCCTCTTTTAAATAAAGAATATTCTGCATCTTCATATTGTTTAATAGTCCAATCGATTCCCTTAGTTGTTTCATTATCATGGTTACCAAATACAGCGCACCATGGTATTTTATAGCTATCCATCTTTTTTATTAACTTTTCTAGTGATGTACCTGAATCATCAAATTCACCATATACGTTATCGCCAGTCAATACAATTAAATCAGGTTTAGATGCGTTAACCGCAAAGTCCATATATTTAAATGCGTTCTCATCAATTGTATCAGTATCCCATTTTTCATATTCTAACTGACTTAACCTATTACTATATCTTGATTGTCTTGAATCAATAATTTGTATATCTGTTAGTTGTAATATTTTAACTTCACTATCAGAATCTATATCAAGTATAAAATCTACAATATCACTTAATTCTTTTTTCATAGTTGTTTCTTCTTTATCGCTTATAGAATCAGTAGGTATGTTTGTTGTTGTGATGGATATATCTGTTTCTTTTTTATTACAACTAGATAAAGAAAATGATAATAACAAAGTTATTATAAACAATAATATTTTCTTATTCATTTAATCCTTTCGAATATATTGGTTCAACTGATAATGATCCATCATTTTTTAAAGATATTAATGTACCTCCAAGTAAATTCTTGTCGTGTGAATCATATGTTCCTGTTTTAACACCATAAGTTAATCTTATTCCTTTATATTCTACACTACAGCTATTTTCATGATTATGGCCAAAGAATACGCCTTCACATCCAATATTCTTTAGTAGATTAAAGAAAACGTAATCACCATCTATAAAACTTGGATCTTCATTGATTGTTCCATAATCTCCATTATCAGATTCTATATTCACAACTTTAAATTTACTAGAAGAGCCATCTGAACTATAAAAATCATTTTTAATACTTGTATATCCATACGCTTGTAAAGCATCACCTAACGCTCTTAAAGCGTAATGTTCAAACACAAGAGACTTAGGGCTAACACCATCATTAGCTTTTTTAATTCTATTCGCAGTATTTTTAATCCAGTTTAATTGCCCATCATATATACCAGCTTTTGAATATACTCTTTCTTCTTTAGATGAATTAACACATCCATGTCCATCAAGCATATATATGACTTCTCTCAATTTATTATTAACAGTAATACCTATTGTAAAATTTCCATTGCCTTCAGCTTCATCACTACCTCTTTTAAACATACAATATTCAGATTTTTCATATTGTTCATTCTGCCAGGTAGCGCCAAGAATTGTTTCATTATCATGGTTTCCATAACATAATGTCCAAGGTATTTTATATGAATCAATATGTTCGATTAATAACTCTAATGAAGTTCCTGAATCATCAAATTCACCATATACGTTATCGCCAGTTAAAACAATTAAATCAGGATTAGTTTTACTAACTACATCGTCCATATAATTAAATAAAAGCGAATCAACATTATCTATTTTCCATAATGTCTTCATTCCATCAGATATTCTATTTTCAGTTCTTCTTTGATCAGCATCTATTATTTGAGTATCTGTTAATTGTAATATTTTAATATCTCTATTTTCATCAATATTTAATACATAGTCAACTACATCTTCGATTTTTTCATTTTCTATAATAGCTGTAGTATCGTTTGAAGTTAAAGTAGTTTTATTACAGCCAAGAGTAAATAAAACTAGTAATAAAGAAATAGCTAACAATGTTTTTTTCATTTTTTTCTCTCCTTAAGCACCAATAAAACAAATGATAATCCTAATAATGGAAGTATTGAGATTACTGATACTAATGATTTACATCCTTTTTTAGTATCAGTATTATTTGTTTTTTCTGTTTGTTTATCATTATTTATTATATCATCATCTGTAGTTTTATTCTCAGTTGTTGTGGTATCAGGAATAGTTGGATCATCGTTTTCAATTGGGTCTGGTGCAGTTTCATCATGATTGATTAAGTTAAAATCATCCATCATTAAATCACAAACACACACATTAAAACTTAAATATCCAAAAGTATTAATTGCTTTTTTATCATATGTAAAATCGCTAACTAGTTTCCCAGAAGCGTACATTTTATAATTTGTATCTTGAACATCGATTTTGTATTCAACCCAACCATTATTTTCTTCGCTTACATTATATGATTCAAACACATTATATGTAGCGTTCTTCCCATAATCAGAAATAGTTTCTGGTGTTAAATCTAATTGAGTTAGAGGCATATATCTATATGTTGCAGGGAAATATGGTTTTCCTTCCGATGGTTTATAACATCTATATGTTAGTAACATTCCATTAGTTCCATTGTATCTAGCGTCTATTTCTTTTCTACAATTTATTCCAAACCAACCACCAACTTCTTCTTTACAATCTAATACTTTTACTTTAAACGTTACACTAAAGTTCTTATATCTAGATGCTTTAGCGGCGCTTATAAAGAAGAATGATCCATCGTTTTCTATATTAGTCACTCTTAATACTTTATTACTCTTTGTTTCATCTTCATATTCTATCCAAGAAACATCTAACTGTTGAGTGCCATCTGATTCACCAGTATAGTAATCATTTGACCAATTATCTCTAAATGATAATATTTCTTCAGTTTTTCCTAAATCATAAGATTCAAAATCTTCATTAAAATTAGGAAGGGGATCACCCGATCCTTCTGCGTGTACATTAAATGATAATAAAGTAAATAGAGATACGAAAATAAATAATGAAATGATTAATTTCTTCATATTTCCTCCTATTCGATAACTACTAAACAGCCATTACCTTTAGTTAATTCTATATCTAATTTATTTGTATCAAATTCATATTTGACCGCATCGATTACATAATATCCTTTTACTTGAGCATTAAATGTTAATGTAATGTTATCATCTTCTGTAACAGAATCATTAGTTATATAATATGCATCTTTATTATCATAATCAAAACATCCAGTTACTGTGTGTAACGCACTAACATTTGTGAGCGCTCCATAACTATCAATACTATCAATTCCTGATATATTTGATGGATGTATTCCTGTAAAGATTAATCCTTTAGATAGTGAGCACATTAACACTTCATCAACATAAGCTATCTGTTTATTCGCTCTTTGAGCGTAATACCATAGATCAGTCTTATTTCCATCTGTATCAACTAGACAGCCTTCAAATGTTTCATCTGGTTGAGTATAACAGAAATATTGAATTCCTTTACATCCAAATGATAATCCAGTATTTACCTGCCATAAGATATCTTCTTCATTTGGTACTCTTCTATCTCCAGCGCCATACGCTTGGATAAAGATCCAGAAAGGAATTCCTTTATTCATAGCCTTATTTCTAATTAAAGCTAAATTATTATAATATTCATTGCTGATGGATGAATTAGATTTAAATGGGTAACTATCATATGATAATACCTGTGGATTAACAATTTCTAAAAAATCATCAACATATTGTTCATATGAATAACCTTCACTAGGTAATTCAGTTTGATCAGATCCAGATCTATAACATTGTCTTTCTGATGCGTAGCTAGGAAATATATTTGTATGATAATAGAATCCAGGTATAACGCTCTTATATGCTTCTATAGTCTTATTTAATTGTTTAAACATTCTATAACCTGGTTCATCTGAAACTAATATTCCCGCAAATGATTCATATTGAGTGATTTCAGATAAACTAGAAGTTATCATTAGTTTATTAGACTGATTAAAATCTCCGCTCATTCTAGCAACATATGCTAATCCTAATTCATCACACGCATTTAAAGCATCTATTACATCGCTATTTGCGCTAGGTAGAATCTCATATAATGCATACGCTGTATTTAATCCACATTCTTTAAGCACTAATAAATGTTCTTTTGTAGTAAAACTTTTAGAATATACACCATCTATTTTAATAGGACATGAATTATATCCAGCTATAGGCATTACTGTATAATCGAATTGATTTAACCAAAAACTTTGATATGTATCATATGTAACATCATCTCTAATAACATTTGTAGTAGTGACATCGTCACTTGTTTTATCAGTTTCTTTTGATTCTTTTGTTGATCCACTATTTTTTATATCGCTTGTATTATTTTGATTAGTTGATTTAGTAGTATCATTATTTTCAATTGTTAATTCACTACATCCAGAAACAAATACTAGTATTCCTAAAACACATATAAAGCTTAGTAAAGCATTTATTATTCCTCTATTCTTCATAGATCAAAATACTCCTTCCTTTATCAAGTGTTATCTCATTTAACTTTTCATCACTATTTAATAGTTTTATATTTAATCCATTAGCGTCTATAGAATATTTTCTTACTCCCTCAAATGAAGTATTCATAAGTAGCCATACTCTTTTATTATTTTTAGTAAATAATCCACATAGATAATCTTGTCCATTTACTTTGATATCATTATTCTTTTTTGCTTCAGATGGAATTAAATCACTAACATATCCATTTGAATCAACACCTAAAAATCTAGCATTTACTAATTTATCGCCTAGACTGTTAATAAATTCATTTGCGCTCTTTACCAAATAATATCTATCAGTAAGGGTTCCATCCATATCAACTATAGCCCCTCTAAAAGATTCATATTCATTATTAATAGGACAGAAATAAGTAAAATATTGAATACCAGTTACACCGAAACAAAGTGAAGTATTAATTAAGAAATATATTTCTTCTTCGCTTATAACTCTTATTTCATTCTTAAACGCAGTTATTTGAATAAAATCCCATAGAGGTATTCCCCTTTTATCTGCGTACATCTTTGTTAGATATAATTCTAAGAAATAATTCTCTTTTATAACACCGTAATCACTATCAAAAGGATAGAAATCATAAGAAAACTCATTTAATTTAATCTTATCAATCTCATTTAAATATTCTATATATTCTTCTTTATTAGCCTGTCTTTCATTTTTCCATATTGCAGTTTTTAACTGATTATATGTTGCGTACATTGGTAAAAAATTGATATAACAATCAATATCTTTATATTCGCTTACTAGATTATTTAATGTTTCAAATTTATTTATACCAGGTTCATCTGCAAGATTTAACCCTGCGAAGCTCTTTCTCTTTCTAAACTCTTTTATTAAATTATATCTAGCGTCTTTATCATAATTAATATCATTTATTCTTGAATCATAAATATATCCAAATATATTCTGTTTTTCTAAATTATCTAAAGCATCAATAATTTCATTATCATGTGAATTCTCATATAGCGTATGAATAAAATCAAACCCACATTCTTTAAGGTTTTTATAAGAATCTTCTGTGCTTACCTTTTGTTTTTTTAATCTATCAGTAACTGGAGAAACCCAACCACCAATGACAATTTTCTTATTTTTTAATTCATTGAAATTCATTATCCTTTAATTCCTCCAATTGCGGTATTTTTCATAATAGTTTTTTGGAAAGCAGCGTAAACAATCAAAACTGGAATGATTGTAAAAATTATAATTGCGAATAGTTGTGGGTAGTCCATTGTAGATTGAGTATTATTAGAAATTATCTGAGTACCCACGGCGAGTGTTGCGTGTTCTGGAGCGTACATATAGATAGTGAAATAATCATTCCATTGTCCAATTCCCGCTAAGATCGATACCGCTGTTATAGCAGGAATCGCCATCGGTAACATAACTCTTAAATAAGTTTGGAAATGGGATGCGCCATCTATTTCAGCCGCTTCTGCATAAGTCCAAGATAGATTCTTATAAAAGCCATAAAGCAACAAGAAATTTACACCGAATCCACCACAGTTCATAATAAATATTCCTAAATAAGTATTGATTAATCCTGAATCATTATAGAATCTATAAACTGATGAAATTGATCCGGTAGTAGGAATCATCATAACAACCAACAAGAAAGACATCAACAATTCTCTTCCTTTAAATGGATATTTAGACATAATATATGCGGCACATGAACAGCTCATAACGTGTAAGAATGTATTGACAATAGTAAAGATTAAAGAATTTCCGAACATATCTAATATAGTTAAACCTTGAGATGTGACTTTAAAACTATCTCTCCATTTTTCTATAGTAAATACTTCAGGAAAACCCCACATATTATGGAAAAACTCAGTTTTAGATTTAAAAGAGTTTAATAATACCCAAATAAATGGAAATATTAATGATATTGCGTAAATAATAAATATCGCAAAGAATATCCACATTATTATTATTTCAGCTTTTGTCTTTTTCATATGAGACTCCTGTTTGTATGTCTGCCTGTTTCCAGGCAGACATACTTAAATATAATTTATTCTATTCTTCTTTTCTTTTTTTAATAACTAGCACTGTACCAATTAATAGAGGAATAGATAATAATGATAATCCAATAGAACCTTTACATCCTTTCTTCTTAGTTTCTGTAGGTTTTGTATTATCAGTAGTTGGATTTTCTGGAGAAGTTGTTGGGTTATCATCAGGTGATGTAGTTGGATTATCTGGGTTATCAGGGTTATCTGGATTAGTAGTGTCTTCAACAACGTAAGTTACGCTCTTAGAAACATTAGAATCTAGACTAGTCTTAGAACCATCAGATATAGCTTGTACAGTTACAACATATTCACCTGGAGTAGTTTCTCTAATAGTGTATGATGTTTCAGTTTGTTTTTCTAATTGAACACCATTTAGAGTAACAACATATCCTGTAGCACCTTCTATAGCGTCCCATGAAACTGTATTATTTGTTAATGTGAGTGTTGGAGTAGCAATCTTTGTTGGAGCAACAACATCAGCTAAAACCTTATTATCATCATAATTACTTAGAATTTCTTCTCTAGTTGCGCCAGATAGAACTTCTTCATCTAAGTTATATAATCTGAAATTATCGATTGAGAAACATCCATTTGTATCAGTTGAAAGTGAAATATATCCATAAGAATCTTTTACAGTTCCACTAATTACTTCTACAAATTCACCACAAGTTCCATCAACAACATTTGCACCATATAATACAGCATAATTATTGATAACAACTAATCTAAATCTTGTAGTCGCATCATAAATCTTAGGCATTCCTTCAACAGGACTAACAGTATATGTATAATTAGTTAAGCTGCTTGTGATTGCGCCTTCAGTTCCTTCTAAAGCTTCAACTCTAGTTGCGAGAGCTTTAGTTTCAACATCTTGGGCACCATTAGCTTTATAGAATTGAACATATGATGGAGCGAAGTTTTCATTAGCGGTATACGTATCTCTAATCATGATTAATTTTCCAGTTGACCATGCGCCAAGAGCTTCTGGTTTACCGAAACATACACCTAAGCCTGAATATCCAAATGCTGCACCAGCTTCACCTAATTCTGGTCTAGAAGATACAGCTTCACTAGTGAAATCAAATTCTAAGATAAAGTCAGCATAAGTTTCTTTTGTTGCGAAATGAGTATGTAATCCAGTTGCGATGAACTTTAATTCTCCTTCATCGATATCTAATCCTTGAGATTCAGATACATCAGCGATGTATGAAGATTGATTAGATTGAATAACAAACAAATCAGAATCTAAATATGCAACATTGAATGGATGTTCAATATCTAATCCTGTACCAGCTCTATAAGTGTAGTTCTTTAGAACACATTCTTGAGCTAAAGAGTAAGTTGAATTGCCTTCACCAAGTTGAGTAAATGCCATATATCCCGCAACTGCGCCAAGTTCAGCATTTACTTCTACACCATTAACTGTACCAGTTACTTTAAGTTCATTATCACAAGATAAGTTGATATCAAAGAATTCTTTACCAACTAAATCTCCAAGTAATGTTTCAGTAGTTCCTGCTTCACCACTTTTTACATATCCAAAATATAATCCATCAGCTTTCTTTACAAAATATAGATATGATTGAGTATCTAATTCTTGATCTCTTGATTCAAGACCGAATGCGATAACTATCTTTTTATTATCAGCTAGTTCAGCTATCTGCATCTGTGCTTCTAAAGTGAACGCTACTGATGCTTGTTCATCATATTTTAATTTAGATAATGATGCGATTCTATTATCTTGAGCAGGGTTAGTCGCTTTAATGTATGTAACTTTATAATAATTCTTTGTTGCGATTTCATCACTATTAGTTGGTTCATCAACAAACTTAGAATAATCGCTAAAATCAACATATGTTATATTAGTCTTAGTTTCTTCTTTAATTAATTTAGAAGATGCATTTTGAGTTTCAACTTGACTTGTTACATCAACATATTCTCCTTCTTTCGCTTCAGCGATAGTGATGTTTCTAGTTTCTAAAGTGAATGTAACATTATTAGAATTAGCGTTCTTAGCTTCAGCACTTCTTAACGCTAAATCTGAATCAACAACAGTACCAGTTTCGCCCTTATATACCTTTAATTCGAAATTATCGAACTTTATTGTTTCATCTGCGCCACCATTACCGATACCGAAACTGAAGTAATAATTATCTTTAGTTCCATCGTATGAATATGCATTCTTGAAATACATTGATTGTGTCCAAGTAGTCTTTGTTCCATCAACTCTATCTAAGTATCCATAATATACTCTAATAGTTCCATCTACATAGAATTCAAACTTCATAGACATGTTGCCATATGCGGTAATATGGTTATTTAAATATCCAGTAGTTAAGCCGTGAGCTACCCAAGCACCAGCTTTAGCGAGTTCCGCATCAGCTGCGCTATACATAGCTGATGAATCAGGTCCAGCTGCGATACCAGCCATTCCTGCTTCATATAAGAACGCTTTGAAATCTTTTCCGCTATCATCTGTAAATCCTAAACTTTCAGTTGTGAAACCATTTAGCCAGAACCAAGTTGATGCGCTAAGTTCTAATACATCGAACGATGCTTCTACCATTGTAGCGCCTTCAAGTTGAGCTTTAGTTAATCCTTTTCCGAATGCTGCATATTTTTGTGCTGCACCATTTTCAGTATTAACTAATTTATATCCTTTAGGCATTGAACATACTTTTAATTCAAAGTTGTCTACTACCATCTTTTCATCAGCGCCACCATTACCGATACCGAAACTGAAGTAATAATTATCTTTAGTTCCGCTAAATGAGTATGCGTTCTTGAAATACATTGATTGTTTCCAAGTAGTCTTTGTTCCATCAACTCTATCTAGATATCCATAATAAACTCTAATTGTTCCATCTACATAGAATTCGAACTTCATAGACATATTGCCGTATGCAGTGATATGGTTATTTAAATATCCAGTAGTTAATCCGTGAGCTACCCAAGCACCAGCTTTAGCGAGTTCCGCATCAGCTGCGCTATACATAGCTGATGAATCAGGTCCAACTGCGACGCCAGCTTGTCCATTAGCTTTTAACCAAGCTTTGAAATCTTTTCCGCTATCATCTGTAAATCCTAAACTTTCAGTTGTGAAACCATTTAGCCAGAACCAAGTTGATTCATCAAGTTCAAATACATCGAATGTAGCTTCTACATATGAAGCATTTGCTAATTCAGCTTTAGATACTTTTCCACCAAATGAAGTGTATTTTTGAGCTGCACCAGCACCTTCATTAGTTAATGTAAGTTTTGTATCTCCTAATACAGCTGCTTTATAAACTCTAGTTTGATAGTTATCAATTGTAAGCTTTTCAGTAGCTACTGCATTTCCAATACCGAAACTGAAATAGTATTTATCGCTTGTTCCGTTAAATGAATATGCATTCTTATAATACATTGATAATGTCCATGTAGTACTTGCACCATTAGTTCTATCTATATATCCGAAGTATACTTTAATAGTTCCATCTAGATAGAATTCAAACTTCATAGACATATTGCCATATGCGGTAATATGGTTATTTAAATATCCAGTAGTCAATCCGTGAGCTACCCATGCAGCTTCTTTAGCGAGTTCTGCATCAGCTGCGCTATACATCGCTACTGTTTCAGGGCCAGATACTATGCCAGCTTGACCATTCGCTTTTAACCAAGTTTTAAATACTGTACCAGCGTCATCAGTAAATCCAAAACTATCAGTAGTGAAACCATTTAACCAGAACCAAGTTGATTCATCAAGTTCTAATACATCAAATGTAACTTCAACGAATTCAGCGCCAGATAATTTTGCTTTTTCAACTGGAGCACCAAACGCAGCGAATTTTTGTGCAGCATTAGCAGTTGGATTTGTGAAAGTTAGACCAGGTTCTTCACCATATTGAGCAGGGCTAACAACTTCTAAATTGTAGTTATCAACTACTAGCTTTTCTGTAGTGATCGCATTTCCAATACCGAAACTGAAATAGTATTTATCTTGTGTTCCGTTAAATGAATATGCGCCAGTAACACCCATACTATACTTCCATACGGTTCTATCTACATCATCTCCATCTCTATCTATGAAACCATAATAAATTTTAATAGTTCCATCTTGATAGAATTCAAACTTCATAGATAGGTTTCCATAAGCTGTGATATGGTTATTTAAGTAAGTTCCTGTTAAACCATGAGCAACCCAAGCACCAGCTTTAGTTAGTTCTTGACCAGCTGCGTTAAACATTTTAGAATCTTCAGGTCCTTCAACTATTCCAGCCATTCCTATTTCATATAAGAACGCTTTAAATGATTTATTATTATCATCTGTAAAACCTAAACTTTCTGTAGTAAATCCATTGAACCAGAAGAAAGTTTTTTCACCTAATTCTAAAACATCAAATGTAACTTCAACGAAATCACCTTCGTTAAGATCACTCTTATTTACACCTGATCCAAATGCGTACTTCTTTTGTTCATCTGAACCAGATTTATTTGATAATGTTAAAGTTCCATTGGTTTCTTCAACGTTATAACAATCAACGTTTTCACCAACTAACTTAACGTTATCAATAGCGACTTCGCCATTATCAGTAACATTATTAATGATATCGTTTTCTTTGTTTGCGGCCTTAACTGTTAAAGGTGTTAAACAAAGAATAACAGCCAATGTTACGATAAAGATAAAAAACTTTTTAGTGTTTTTCATTTTTTTAAATTCTCCTTTATATGTTTTTTGTTTAGTATTCATAAGCAGGTAAGGTTTTATCTAAAAGTTTCCTTACTGATACGACTATAGGTGTTCCTACAATAGCGCAGATTACTCCGACAGTAGCGCCCATAGTGTAATTACCATCATTTCTGATATTGTTGACTATATATAAAGCAATTGTATATGTCTTAACATTCGCCGCATTTCCACCAGTTAATAACATTGGTTGTAAGAAATACGAGAATATTACCTGTGTACCCATTAAAAGTAAAGTAGAGATATTTGTTCCAATTAGAGGAACTACTATATGCCATAACTCTCCAAAGAATCCTATACCATCCATCTTTCCTGCTTCAAATAATTCATCAGGTATTCTAGCCATAGCTCCAGATAATAGAACTACATTATATCCAATACCGCTCCATAAACCATAGATTAGAATCATCTTAAATGCGGTTTTAGGATCTCCAAACCATCCATTCCAAGGAATTATTTTATCTAGTTTCATTATCTCAAGTAGTTTATTTATAATACCGAATGTTGAATCGAACATAAATTGATAAACTAGTGTTAAGACAACAGCGGATATTATAGATGGAAGAAAGAATATTACTTTAAAGATATTAGATCCAGGCATCTTTTTAAATAATACAAATGATGCGATTATTGATATTGGAACGATTATAAAGTTGTTCCATAAAAATATCATAAATGAGTTTTTAACCGCAACAGGTAACACGCTTCCAGTTTTATTAAATTCTTCTAACAATAACTTATAGTTATTAAAGCCATACCAAACGTATTCGCCTTTTATATAATCAAAATTCTGAAATGATAGCCTTAAAGTATCTATATTCACATATACCCAGAAAAAGAGAAAATGTACGGCTGGAATAAACATCATTAATATGATAAATAACGCTCTTCTCCAGTCGAACCTCTTCTTTTTCTTTGGCTGTGAATTAATATTCGCAGCTATTTCCATTTCTAATTTTTAATTCCTGCCTTTTCTAAATAAGTATCCCAGTTACGTTTTGCGGCACTGTAATCTTGATAACAGAATGTTTCAGCGTCCATTTCATCATATACTATCTGCATATATGGTGTTTGAGTTAAGAATTTCTTAGCAAGTCCTGCAGTATATAACAAACTTTCAGAACAATCAAACCATCTTTCGCTATTCTGCCATAAAGCTAAACAAGATTTAGCGAAATCTGATGTTTTACATTTTGATACATCATAATCAAATGGTCTTACACCACCAGATAATTCTGTAAATGTTTGTAACATTTCATCTTTGCACATATATAATAAGAACTTCTTAGCGCCTTCAACATTCTTCGCTTCACTTGGAACAATTCCAAAATCAGCTGTTGCGCCATAACATACTTGAACATAGTTACCATCTTTATCTTTTTGAGCGTCTTTCGCATATGGAACACCCATCATCTTGATATCGATTCCACTTGCGCTTAATACATCCGCAGATTCGTGTTCAAGCCAGTTACCATTAGGAATCATCGCAGCTTCACCATTAGCGAATGAAATTTGCGCAGCTAAATGGTTTTTAGAGTTAGAACCTTTTAGACAATATTTTTGATTTACGCTAGGACCAAATACACTTGTGAAAGTTTCAAGTGCTTGAAGTTTAGCTTCGCCTAATGCCTTATCTGGATTATATACTTCATATGAATCGAAGTTCATATATTGTTGCATACCATCTATTCCAGATATTTGTAACCACCAAGCAGTTCCTAAAAAATCAAAATATCCACCGATTGAGCCAGGATATACAAATGGCGCAACCTTTCCATTAGTATCAGTTACGATTTTTTCACATAGAGCGATTAAATCATCAACTGTAACTGGAACTTCCCATCCATATTGTTTAAACATTGTTTCATTATATACGATACCTGTAATATTATCTGACCATGGGAATGCATAATGATGATATTCACCCGCATTGATTGTGTTTGAATATACATTCCATGTTTCATCAACTTTTTCAGATACTTTCTTTTCTTCTTTAGGTATTACTGAATCATATAAATCATCTAAGCTTTCAAGATATCCTTGTGCAGCCCAGTTTTGCCAGTTAGTAGCTAATCCAAAATATATATCAGATAGATTTCTTCCTGATTCAAGTTTTGAAGATAAAGAAGCTGTTAATGAAGAATCACCATCAATAACTAAATAATAATTCTCATTTCCTTCTTCTAGTAAGAATGCTTGACCAATTGCGATTAACCAACCGATTCCATAGCCACCTTGATGGAAAGAAATTTTAATTCTTTCTTTTCCTTCTTTAGTGTCTACGTACATCTCACCATTTTTTTCATTGTATACTACACCTTTTATTTCAGCACCATCTATAGTGCCTGATTCAATTGGTTTTTCATCTTTCTTACAAGCTGTAAGCAATGTAAGAGAGAAAACAAATAATGATAATAGAATAGTAAATAATATTTTTTTCATACGCCCTCCTAATAAGGTATTACGAAGCAGCCTTCACCGCTCAATAAATCTAGTGTAAGTTTTGAATCATTTATTCTTTTTGCTTCTGATGTTCCATTTTTAATAATTAATACATTCTTGTATCCATCAAATTCTAAAGTAGTTTTATTTGATATGTTTTTACCTGGATCAGTAAAATTAACTACCATAAATCCATTTCTTTGATCATTGTCTTTAAATACACCAATCAATAAATCATCTTCAGATTCATATTTCTTTAATACATTTGATGTGATACATGATTCTTCAATATATTCAAAATTTCCTTCTCCACCATTTACGTTATTAATCATTACGCCCTGCCATAAGAAGTTGTTATAATAATCATCTAAATAGTGAATATCTTCATTTAATTCTTTAACGTAATAATATACTGAAGTTCTATTACCTAAAGAATCAATCATAGGCATCCCAAAGTTTTCATGAGTTAATCCAGGATACCAATATGTAAACCACTGAATACATTCTCCACCATATGCCATAAATGAATAAGCTTGGAATGATAGATCAGCTTTTGATTCGATAGCTCTATTAGATCCACCAAACTTGATACACTGTAAGAAAGTCCATATTTCTCTATCTGGCGCTAATTCTTTTAAATAGTCCATATTATATAGAAAATCAGTTTGCAGATAAGTTTTAATTCCATCACCCTTAATAGGATAGTTGTCATAACTTATATAGCTAGTACTAACATTCTTTAAAAATTCTTGAATATATTTTTTATATGTTATTCCGCCAAACTGAGTGTTAGTTCCATATACAGGGAACAAATTAACATATATTTCTTTACCTGATGCTTCTTTAATAACATTTTGCGCAAAACCAATTAATCCAAATTGAGATGCATCTGGCTCATCCTTAATATAGAATCCATATAAAGATTCATATTCTAGATAAGGCGCAATATAAGATCTAATTGAATCAACTACCTCTTCATATTCAATATCTTCATTAGAATAATCCTCATAATACATAGATAATTTATTTATTAAGGCATAATCAATTATTATCTGTTTAATCCCAACCTTTTGCGCAGCTTCTAGTTGTTTTAATGAATTGTTCATTCCTGTTTCAATTAAAGATGGTTGAGTTATAGTGATACCACATTCTTTTAAATATCTATATTGTTCTAGATATTCTTCATCAGTTAAATTTCTTTTTGAAGTGTTATCTATACTTCCATCATCATTCAAACTATAGACTTGTGATTGTACACCACACCAGTTTGATATCTTATAATCTTTATCACTTGAATATGCAGGTGGAGTGTCAGGTTCACTTTTTTCACTAATGGTTGTGGTGGTCTTATTTGCACAACCAACTAAAATGAATGACAACACACCTACAATGAATGATGTTAATATTTTTCTTTTCATTGTGTCCATCCTTTAATATGTAAGGTTTTTAATCAATTTAATTCTATTACTATAAATAGTAATTGTCAAATTAAAATATAAAGAAACTTTTATTTTATTTCATATTTATGTTAAAATTAATTATAATTGAGTTCAATTATTTTTAATTAAATTAAAGTAAGTTTAAATTTAACTAATAATTTTTATCAATTATTTATTCAAAGTATATGATTAATTTAATTTTGTATAAATAAATAGTTTTTATGAATTTTTATTAAAATGTCAAAATATAAATTATAAAAAAGTGGTGATTCTATGAATTTTAAAAACAATATTTCTTTTGGTGTATTTAAAGATGATATTTTTGACTATCAGTATGACGATAAAAACGATTTAAAATTTGTCGTTTTTTCTGATCTACATTATGGTTATAAAAACTATAATATCTTTAATTGTGTTAAAGGAATAGAAAAGTTAGAAAGAATCTTTAAAGATAATAAAGATATGGAGTTCATGTTAAATCTAGGCGACTTCGCTGATAATTGTGTTGATGGAGTAAAGTTATTAGACGAACTAGAAAATGTTGTAAAAGAGAATGGTTATTATCTATATGATGGAACTATTAATAACACACTTAAACCAATGTATTCTGTTCCAGGAAATCATGAGATAGCTTATATTAAAAAAGAACTAGTTAAAAAATATTTTCCACTAAACAAAAATAATCACTCAATATATTCATTTTCAATCAAAAACATCTTCTTCTTAGCTTATGATGCGATATTTTCTATATATGATAATCTAGATGAACCTTCAAGCATCATAAGCACGCTAAATTATACTATTCCAGATGATGTTCTTGATGAAATCAATGATGAAATCAAAAACAATATAAAGAGTGAGAAAACCATTATCTGTTTTTCTCATATCCCACTTAAAGTAATAGATAAAATAAAAAGAGATAAGCTGCTTGAGATATTATCTAAATATGATAGAGACATCATCATATTTGAGGGACATGCGCATATGGAAAATTATACAGAATATATTTCTGATAAAAACAAAATAATTAGAGTTTTTACTCTTCCTGCAGTAACTGATTATGACACATATAAATACTATCAAGTCTTTACTAAAGATGGTAAGATCTATAGAATCAATACAATAAAAGAGGACCTATAAAAATGAAAAAGATAATCATTATTTCTATATTTTTATGTTTAATGTTTTTAGTAAGTTGTAGTAAAAGCACTTCTTCTATTACTACTACTAATTCAAATAGGACTACAGAAAATAGTTTTAAAGAATTCACTATAACTATATTTTCTGATGTTCATTATGGCACTCATAATTATAATAATTTCACCTGTACGGAAGGTTTAACTAAACTAGGTAAAATAATCAATGAAACACCTAAATCTAAGTTCTATATAAATCTAGGAGATTTTATTGATAATATGAATAAAAGCTTCACTTTATTAGATGAAGCTATTAGCTATTTAGATACTCAAGATATAGCTATTTTCAATAATAACTATTCATCAATAGAGGAAAATAAAAGAATCATGTATTATACGATAGGTAATCATGAAACAAATACAATTGATAAATCTTCTATGTCAAAATATATTCCATATATAGATGGAGTAGGTCAAGTATTCTATTTTAAATATGAAGGTGTATTATTTGTCGCAATAGATGCGAATTATTCATATGATACTATAAGCGATAAGATGGAAGATATGTACTGCACAAAATTCAGCATGCCTCAAGAAGAATTTGATTGGTTTAAGGATGTAATAGACAAAAATTTGAATGATAAAGTAAATGAATTAGTAATATTAAGCCATATTCCAGTAAAAGATATTGATCAAAAAGTTATATGGCCATATATAGATTATGTAACAGAAAATTATCCAGATCATCATATAACAATGTTTGATGGACATATCCATACAAGACAATATAATAATGAGACTAATGATGATAATGAATCTACATTTACAGAATATACCCTACCTGCAGTTACCACAACAGAGAACTATGAATATTACAATGTAACATTTAAGAATGGACAAGTTAGTAATGTTGAAATGGTGTTAAATAACGCTCCACTTGAATAAAAATAATTATAATAAAAAAAACACCCTTGATAAATAGTGAGTGTAAGACTCTAATTTATCAACGGGGTGTTTTTTTATAAGTTCTTATTAATGAATTCTTCTATTTTATCAAATGGTATATATTTATTATCTCCGCCATCATACAAATCACAATGAGTTGCGCCTTTAACTATATATAATTCTTTATTATCACCTTTTAACAATTTGAATGTATCTTCACTCATATATCTTGAATGAGCAATTTCACCATGAACTAATAGTACTGCGCTTCTAATTTCATTAGCGTACCTAAATAATCTAGTATTAAGTAGTGACGTACCTGCGGTAACATTCCATCCATCATTGCTGTTGAGGCTTCTTTTGTGATAACCTCTATCTGTCTTATAATAATCGTAATATTGTTTAACAAATAATGGCGCGTTAGATGGATCATCTGTTACTCCACCACCTCTTTTATAGTAACCATTCTTAAAATCTATAGTTCTTTGATTGTTAATAGCGACTCTTGCGTTATATCTAGCGTCACTATTATCATCATTATCAAAATATCCATTTCCTGCGATTCTACTCATATCATACATAGTAATTGATACAGTCGCTTTAATTCTAGTGTCTATACATGCGGTTTGAATTGACATACCTCCCCAACCACAGATACCGATAATAGATATTTTATCTTTATCTACATTATCTAAGTTAGATAAATAATCAATAGCCGCTTGAAAGTCTTCAATATTGATATCAGGCGAATTCATATATCTAACATTCCCTCCTGATTCACCAGTAAATGATGGATCAAAAGCGATAGTTAAAAATCCACGTGAAGCCATCTCTTGAGCGTATAATCCACTAGCTTGTTCTTTTACTGCGCCAAATGGTCCAGCGATAGCGATAGCTTTAAAGTTACTACCAGTTAATGGATAATACATATCCGCAGCTATTTCTATTCCAAAGTGGTTATAGAAACTAACTTTCTTGTGTCCTACATTTTCATTTCTTTTAAAGGTTTTATCCCATTCGTTTGTCATCTCTAGCATTTTTGTAATCCCTTTCTATTCTAATATTATTTTTATAGTAACATCCTTATTTCCTAATAGTTCATTCAATTCACTATTAGTTAAATTCATATGACCTAGTTTAGTATAACTCCAATTATTACTTCCATAAAATAACACCATATTAGATGAATTATACAAAACTATATCACCAGGTTTAGTAGTCATATTCTTATCACTACTAGTTATTCTTTTGCCAATTGGACCTACCTGTTCAAATCCACCATATTTACTTAAGCTTATTTCAATTGGTAAAAGAGTCTTTAATTCTTCTACTGAACTATTATTTTCCCAATTTACTTCTACATATTCATTATCTATATATAACTTCATTTCTTTATTTCCTTCCACATTATTATTAATAGTACTTGTTTTACAACCAGTAAACAACATTATTAATAATAATATCATCATTATTATTCTTCTCACTTTTTATTTAGCTCCTTAATAACGATATTAATATCCTGATTTAATACAATACTTTTATCTTTTATCTCATCTGGTATATAGTTATTACCTTTATTGATACATACGTAATAAGCATCTTTATATTTATATGTCATTCTCATAAATGGATATTTTATTATAGCTGGAGTATTGTATCCAACACCTAGCTCTAAAAATAATATCTTTTTATTCTTATTATCCTCTATGAATTTAGAATATCTATTTGAAGCTTTATTCCATCCTTCATCTTCAACGAAATATTCATCTTTTCTTAAATTCATATCCATCTCTTCATGACATACTGGACAATATGGTATTAATCTAGATGGGATTAAACCATTATCTAGATTATCGATCATTTCCATAACTATTTTTTCGTTGTCATATGTTTTATTATGACAAGCTTTTGAACATTGAAATAATCCATAATCTCCTTGAGTATAGAATAATCTATTCTTATCAAAACCAGATAATTGAAACTGATGATCAACATTTGTAGTAAGAACGAAATAATTCTTATCTTTAACTAGTTCTAATAATTCTTTATATAATTCTTTAGCCCCTTCTTTATATCTTTGATGATATATGAATCTAGACCAGTATCCCCACTTTTCTTCACTAGTTAGAAAATTATGAAATCCGGCGCTATACATATCTATATATCCATATTTATCATGCATATCTTTAAAATATTTAAGGAAATAGCTTCCTCCATATTCAAATCCTGCAGCACTAGATAGTCCAGCACCAGCTCCTATTACTATAGCTTCACTTTCATCTAACAATTTCTTTAATCTGCCTATTATATACACTGTAGTCCCTTTCACTGAAACAATCGAATATTATTTTTTCTATATTCTTATTTTCAGTTTTTAAATAATTATATGAAGTCTCAATCGCTATTTTAGACGCATCTATAATAGGATATCCAAATACACCTGTAGAGATAGATGAAAAACAAATAGATTTAAGATTCATCTTATCAGCTTCTCTTAAACAAGATAAATAACAGTTTCTTAAATCTATTTCATCCTGTTTATCGCCACTATATATTGGCCCAACAGTATGAAATATATATTTAGCAGGTAAGTTATATCCTTTAGTTACCTTGCACATACCATTTGGTTCAGGGTGTCCTTGTTTATTCATTAAATCCATCATATCTCGTCTAACTTCTAATCCAGCAAATGAATGAATTGCGTTATCTACGCATCTATGATTTGGAACAAAACATCCTAACATCTGGCTATTACACGCATTAACAATCGCATCTACCTTTATTAATGTGATATCACCATTATATACACTTAATCCATTATTAAATTCACTATCACTAGTGATATTTTTGCCTTTTAATAAATCTTGTAATACTCTATCTTGTCTTTCATAGAATTCATCTGATAAATTAATAGGCATAGTTATATTTAATAATCCTCTAAATATATCAAACCCTAATCCAATACTTCTTCTATTTGTATTATTCACTTTTAATAGATAATCTATACACCATTCTAAGTCAGTCATGTTGTTCACCTTTATAGGAAAAATATAACATAATTATATTTTTAGGTCAAATCATATACAAAAAGCGACTTCATTTGAATCGCTTTTTGATTATAATTACTTTTAAAAAATGTTCATTAATGTTTTAGCGTTATCTATTGACTCTTTAATTTGTTCTTTAGTTTTATATTCGAACTCTTTCGCAGATTTAGAGTATTTTAGTCTATCTAAATCGCTATTATAGTTGATATTGAGTTTTGTTTTCACATTTCTCGAGAAATTGCTTGATATCATTGAAATTTCCTTGCAATATACAAAAAATCTTTTATACTAATTGTAGATGGAGTGTCTGCCTGTAAAGCGGAATTCACTCCTTCTTTTTATTTGCAACATAAAGATTGAATGTATCTAGTTCTTTAAAATTCACATTTTCATCAACGACAATCCGACATAGAGCAAAGTTCAGCTTGCTTCTATTTGTGAAATAGGAACGACTAGAGTAAATCAGATTATTTTTGATTTAAAAGTAATGGGGGAAAATTGAAGGAATTGGTGCGACTAAAGGCGAGCATTGGAAAGTTTCATAGATAAAGTGTACTGAAAAAGTGTATAAAAAAGTGTACAAATAGTGTACAAATAATTAGGTCAGGGAGAAATCTCTGGCTTTTTCAATTGTGGGAGTCACCGCTACTCTTATGCGCGTGTATATCTTATATTAATTGAATCTATAGTAATTAAATATAACAAAAATTGTTTCTGCAAATATAGATCTAGTTTTTTTATTTGGATTATTATTATTTTTTTACTATATATATGCTTCTAACTCAACTTCTATATACCAAGTGTTATATAGAACTATTTTGTTTGATAATATAAAAACTGTTCAAAACCAATAGTTTAAGAGGTTGAACAGTTTTATCCTTAGTTATTATAATCTGGCCATACAAATGTTGAATTTAAATCTGCTTCTCCATTGTCTATTAATAAATCTTGGCCACTCATTGATCTATTTATTACTGTTAAGAAATACACCCAATTAGATACTTCTTCTAGTGTCATCCATTTTTTTAGTGGAGTAACATTCATAATATCAGCCCATAATTTCTTATCGTTCATAACTAGATTATTAGAATCAGTTAATACTCCGCCTAAAGAAATTGAATTAACCGTTGCGTTATATTTAGCACATCTTATCGCAACGTTTTTCATATATCCTACTATACCTGCTTTAGACGCAACATATAATGGAAATTCTTGACCTGATCTAGCTGAAGCTGATGCATTAAATAATATAGATTTAATATTATCAGTGAACGCATATTTTTCAGTGACATTGATAGTGCCTTTTAAATTATTATCAATATCATCGCTAGAATTCTGTATACCAGCGTTATTAAAAATAATATTGATATTATCTAAATTAGGTAATGATTCTTTATTCTTAATATCACAAATGAAATGATGATAGTTAGGATGACTAATATTTGCCTCTTTTACGTCTAATCCATAAACTATATGACCTTCATTTAGATATTTAATTGCGCAAGACTTACCAATTCCACTAGATGAACCTGTGATTAATATATTCATAATTAGTTTTCCTTGTTATTAATATATTCAAAATATTCTTTACCAATATTATTTCTTTGCCAGTTCCTTGTTATTCTATATCCTATAGGTGAAAATACTATTTCTAGAACTAGTTCTAACATAGCGCCTATTACAGAACAGAATACACATTGAATAAATGTCCAACTGAATCCATCCCAGAATATAGGAGCGAATACCATAAACGTAAGCACTGCGAATATTAGATTATCAAAGAATTGACCTATAAATGTTGAGACATAGCTTCTAGTAATAAACGCTAATCTACCATCTGGATTCTTTTTAAACATCTTACCAATACCATAATTAACTATATTATTAATTACAGCAGATGAAAAGAACGCTATAGTAGAACTTAATAATATAAACCATGTTCCACCTATAATAGTATCAAATGCTGTATAGTCATCAGCATTTGATGGAATTATACTGACAATATAAAATATTAAACAAGTTAATAGATTTACTAATATTGCGAATATAGACATTCTTGTAGATGCCTTAGGTCCAAAATGTTTAGTAACTATATCCATAGACATAAATGATAACCATGATACTAAGATACCACCATCAATAGCTAAGTACTTATATTGGACCAAAGTCTTATTTGCGAGTAAGTTCATTGTAATAACAGATACCACAAATAAGGCTACTGCAGGAGCAGGGATAGTTCTAAGTAATAGAACTGTCTCTTTAAGCTCTTGCTTTAAAGAAAATTTTTTAATTTTGTTATCCATTTTTTCTCCTTGGTTTTATTTTATTAAGCGAAGGATTTAGAGGCCGAACTCCGCTTTATGATACATCGATTATTATATCACAATAAGATATAACTAGTTCTTTTTTATTTTAAATAAAAAGTCGATAACTTAGTATCGACTTGTATATACTTTGATGGAATTGGTGATTGTCACCCATCACTAACTCCAAATTCTAATTCAAGGAGGCTTCAAGCATTACTACTTTCCGCTTACCTCCTTTTCTAAGTTTTTAGCTAATTTTGTGTAAGTATAATCATACATACAATAAGTACGATAACTGAAATCTAGATTAGGCTCTCTTTCTTCAGCTTCAGTATTGATGTGGACTAACTTATTAATGAATAATGAATCATTAAGGGCAGCATTAAAATTATCGAAATTGATTTTTTGTGCTTCTAAATACATGTCTTGTTTATCTTCATAACAGTTTACTTTGTAACATACGTCATATTGAGTTACATAGTTCATTGGCTTGAAGTAATACTTTAAATAAGTGTTTAAAAGAACGCATTTATCTAAAAGTTTTGAAATATCTTCTTTAAGAGGCATATTGTAGTTTTTAGCAACTATTCTAGTCTCAGTATTCCAATAATTGTTAGACATTGAATATGAGATATTCTCTTCATCAAGGTACTTCTCAATAAAATCAATGACTGCTGTATTCGATACATTTTGAAGTCTAATTAGGACAGAACCAACAAATCTAGTATTGTTTTGAATACATTTTAATTGTTCAAAGAATCTAACACCAGATGCAGAATCCATGAAGTTAACTGTATCATCATGTTCTGGTGCTTTCTTTTTCTTTTTTGTCTCCTTAGTTAGCTGTTTAATTTCATAATGGTTCTCAACTTTAACAATTTCAAAATTGATTCCATTAGCCTTAAATGCTGGAAACTTATCTGCTTTTTCATCATTCGTAAGAATGTGACAGCATACCAAATTATGGTCAGCAGTTTTACCACCTCTGCTTTGCGGAAGAATATGATCTACATTCCATCCAAATTCGCTATTACGATCGTTATAAGCACCCTTGGCAATTGTACGTCCAGTAAAATCTTTTACCTTAGTTTCCTTACCAAAAGACTTATTCCAAAGGCGCATAGCAGTCTCTCGGTTTAAATCCATGTGTTTTTCTTTC
>CALCVH010000124.1 GCA_937907585.1 uncultured Bacillota bacterium
AATATATTAGATTGTCATTCTCATATGCTTCCTAAAATGGATGATGGTTCTAGTTCCACTAAAGAATCTATAGAAATGTTAAAGGAAAGTTACTCTCAAGGAGTAACTGATGTAGTTCTAACATCTCATTTCTATCCTGTTGATGAAAAAATTGAAGATTTCTTAGAAAGAAGGGATGATTCACTAAAACACTTGTTATCATCAATAAAGGATATGGATGGTATTCCTAAATTACATTTAGGAGCTGAAGTAGCTTACTACTATGGGATTTCATCATCTTCTAAAATAAAAGAATGTTGTTTTAAGGGATCTAATTATTTATTATTGGAAATGCCTTTTGAACGTTGGGATAATTCGATTGTTGATGATGTGATTAATTTAAAGAATAAATATTCATTAAATGTAATAATCGCTCACTTTGAAAGATTCTTACCATATAAAAATAAAAAACATATTAAAATTCTCTATCAAAACGGTTTTATTTTACAATCTAATTGTGAATTCTTTATAAGAAATGAAACAAGAAGAGAAGCGTTTAAATGGCTTAAATATATAGGATTATTAGGTACTGATTCTCATAATATGAATAAGAGAAGGCCAAATATGAAAGAATGTCTAGATTTAATAAATATCAAGCATTCTGAATATTTAAACGCAATTACCGATAATTCTAATAAAGTTTTAGGTGAATTAGATAACTATTCATAAAATATTTTATTTATCATTTATAATATAAGTAAGAGGAGAACATTTATGGCAAAAACAATTTATCATGTATCAAAAAGAGAAGAAGATGAAAGAGAATGGAAAGTATTCATTCAAGGATCTTCAAAAGTAATCAAATTATTTAGAACACAAAAAGAAGCATTAGATTACGCCTTAAAGCTTTGTGAAAACAAAGATGATGGAAGTACAGTAATGCTTCATGGTCTTGATGGAAAAATCAGAAAATATTAACACAAATAAAAAAAACACTGAAGCAACCAATTATGGTGGAGCTTCAGTGTTTTTTTTGATCCTATATATCTAACCAACCTGGCTTGATTAAGTTTTCTAAGTTCCAGAATTTAGCTAAACTATATAATTGTTCATCAGTAATAGTATTTAGTATTTCTTTACCATTACATAAATTATAGATTTCACATGTTTTTTCTACAGTTTCAATTAATCCAAATGCTTCATCTAGAGTTTCACCACAAGCGAATACACCATGAATTGCCCAGATAACTACTCTATAATCTTTCATCTTTTCTGCGGTATCCATACCGATTTTTGGAGTTCCACATAATTCCCATGGCAATACTCCTAATCCTTCTGGAAATACAACAATACACTCTGTATTTGTTCTCCAGATAGTTTTAGTAAATTCTTTTTCATCTAAAGAATGAGTAATTGTCATAGCGATAATGTTTGCTGGGTGACAATGCATAACTACTTTATTATTTGGATTTATTTTTCTTCTAGCGATATGGCTCATCAAGTGAGCTGGGAATTCGCTAGTGAATTTACCACCATCATTAAATCCCCATAATAGTTCTGCATTTTTTCCATCTTTAGATATTCTAACTATGCCTATATTTCTTTCTGGATCATATTCAACATTCTTAAAATATTTACCTGTACCTGTTACAACAAATACTTCTCCAGCTAGTTCAGTAGCGTCAAAGTTAATAGGTATAACTCTAATAACTTTAAAATCTAAATATTCTTTTAATTCATCTTTGTTTAGGATCATAGAAACATTTCCACCGTTTCTTTCATCATATCCTAATCTATACATATTAGATATATTTCTAATATATTCTTTAATAGGTGCGTAATCTAGTATATTCTTCATGATAATCTACCTTTTTAATAAAACTTCCTGTTCATATTTTCTAACTTCAGGCATGAAATCCTGAGGTTTATTTTCTCTTTTTAAGAATTCAGCCCAAACTTCACCCCAAGGCATAGTTTTGTATTCTTCAGAATAAACTAATAAATCAGTAAAGTTTCTATCATCCTGCATCTTAATTAATTTTTCATTTGGTTGTAGTAATGCATATAATAAAGCTTTCTGCATGTTTCTAGTTCCTATTACCCAAGCGGCGATTCTATTGATAGATGCGTCAAAGTAATCAAGACCAATAATAACTCTATCAGTAGCGTTATTTCTTACTATCTCTTTAGCGATTTCTACTAGCTCATCATTTAATACTATCACATGGTCACTATCCCATCTAACTGGTCTTGAAACGTGTAGAGCGACTTTATCATTAAAACAAAGCAAGCTTGAAATCTTATCAGATACCTTTTCAGTTGGATGGAAATGTCCTGTATCTAATAAACAACATAAATCGTTTTTAGCTGCGTATAATTGATAGAATTCATTGTTTCCTACTGTATAAGATTCTAAACCTATTCCAAATAATTTAGATTCAACTGAATCAATTAAATATTCTTTAGGATATTTAATAGAGTAGATTTCATCTAGTGATTCTTTTAGTCTCATTCTAGGATTTAATCTAGAGGCTGGAGTATCTTTTAATCCATCTGGAATCCATAAGTTACATAGGCATGGTGAATTTTGTTTTTTACCAATATATGCAGCAGTTTCTCTAGATGTTTTTCCATGGTTAATCCAATAGTCTCTAACCTTTTTATCTGGATGAGATAAAGTCATTCCTTCGCTTGCGAGTTTATGAGAGAAGAAGGTAGGATTAAAATCTATTTTCACATCATTTTCTTTAGCGAATTCTAGCCATTTATCAAAGTATTCAGGCTTAACAAATTGTCTATCCATTTCTTCATCAGTAATGCCATAAATTGCGTGTAAATTGATTCTTTTTGTTCCTGGAATCAAATCTAATGCGAATTTAAAATCACTCATTAATTCACTAGGTGTAGTAGCCTTACCAGGATAATTACCAGTAGTTTGAATGCCACCTGTCGCTCCTAACTTATTTTCAAATCCATTAACATCGTCACCTTGCCAGCACTGAATGCTGATAGGTATAGTTTTTAATACTTTTAATGCTTGTTCAGTATCAATTCCAATCTTTGCGTATGCTTCTTTAGCTTCCTTGTAACTCATTAATTAATCCTCCATTTGTATTTTTAAATTTCCTATCGCAGTAGCTTCAATAGGTAGTGCGATTACTTTTTTATTTGAAAAATCTTCAGTAAATTTATTTAATAGTTCGTTTTTAGCTCCACCACCAACTATTACTATCTTATCTGATACTTTACCTATATTATTTTCAATTTCATTTACACTTCTAGCGTATTCTTTTGCTAGAGATAATAAAACTGATCTAGCTAAATCTTTTAAGTCTTTAGGTTCAGGACTATTTTCTTTTCTTATTACATTCTTTACCGCATCAGTCATATTTAATGGTGATAATAATTCACTATCATTTATATTAAATGTAACATTGTAGTTAGATTCATAAGCCATATCTTTTAATTTAACAGGAGTAGAATTATTCTCTTTAGCGATATTGTTTATAACCCACATTCCCATTATATTTTTTAGATATCTAAATGTTCTTTTATATCCACCTTCATTAGTAAAGTTATTTAATCTTGATAATTCATCAGTGTGAGCTTTATTTTCTTTAACACCTAATAAACTCCAAGTACCACTTGATATATAAGGAGAATCATAATCTATCGCATATACTGCGCTCGCAGTATCATGACTTAAACAAAGTTTAACAGGAATATTTCCACCAACTTCTTTAATAATATCTTCTTTGAAATTACCTACTAATTCTCCACCTTCATGAAGTTGTTTAAAGAGAATAGGATTATATCCTAATTTATCTATTATTTCTTTATCATAATCTTTTGTATTAACGTTTATTAAACCAGTAGTAGAAGCCATTGTATATTCTTTCATCTTTACACCAGTTAATACATAGTTAATATATTCTGGTATATGAAGAAAATCAGTAGCTTTATCTAATAATCCTTTTTCTTTATCATCATATAATTGATATATAGTATTAAATGTATTATACGCAATTCCAGTTCTAGAATATAATTCTTCAAATGGAATAATATTATGAACTTTAGGTATTGTGTTTAATGTTCTATCATCTCTATATGCATAAGAAAGTCCAATAACGTTGTCATTATTTAATAAAATATAATCAACTCCCCATGTATCAATTGCGAGGCTTTCTATTTTATTAAATTTAGTTAACGCAACTTTAATACCATTTTTAATCTCTTTTAAAAGATAATCCATATCCCAAAATAAATGATCATTAATGCGCTTAACTTCATTACTAAATCTATAAACTTCAATAGTGTTAATAACACCATTTTCTTTATAACCAATAATATGTCTACCGCTAGATGCGCCAATATCAATTGCTAAATAGTATTTCATGTATTAATCTCCATATGATTTTATTACATCATTATTATATAATGTATAAATGGATTAAACAAGAACCCTATTTGATTATAAAAGTATCAAAAATTGACATATTATTATATATATGTTAATATTCATGTATGAATGAAGAATTTATAAAGAGATTATCTAAAATATCATTAGAAGAACAAGACATCTTAAATGGTGATAAGACTATAAAGAAGAGTTTTTATACTTCAAAAGATTCATTTAATATTGAAGGAAAAAAGCTTCTTTCATCATCAAATATTAATATAAAAGTTCATACTAGATTTATTGATTTCCCTTTACATTCTCATGATTATTTAGAAATGATGTATGTAGTAAAAGGAAAAATAACTCATATAATTAATCATGAGGAAATCCATCTAGAAGAAGGAGATCTTCTAGTGATGAATAAATACTTAGAACATTCGATTAAAAAAGCGGATATAAATGATATCGGAGTAAACTTTATTATTACAGATGAATTCTTGATCAATGTAATAGAAAAAATGGATAAGGATTTGCTTCTCTATAAATTCATAGAAAACAATTTAAAGACCAATGGAAAAAGCGAGTATTTGTTATTTAGATTAAAGAATAAACTATCTATTCTAAATATACTTGATAATATAATTTATCTGATTGAAGAGAAGGATGATGAATATAAATTAGTACAGGAAACTACTAGATTATTATTCTCATATTTAAATATTTTTGATGATATTTTAATATCTGATTCAAGAAAAGAAACTAAAGAAGATAGCGAAAAGAAAATAATACTTAATTATATTAAAAAAAACATACGTTTTGCGACTTTATATGAATTATCCAAACAGTTGAAATACTCTATAGAATATACTTCTAGAAAGGTTAAAAAGTTATTCGATAAGAACTTTAAGGAGTTATTAACAGATGAAAGGATACTTCTCGCATCTAACCTACTAAAAACAACTAATCTAACAGTTATTGAGATAATAAATAAAGTTGGATATGAAAACAAATCATATTTCCATAGAGAATTTAAAAAAAGATATGGTGAAACGCCTCATAAGTGGAGAAACCACTAATCTAAACAAAAACTTTACAATATCATATTATTATGATATTATTAAAAAGTGTTTTTGATAACGCTTACAATTACGGAGATTACCACATAATGGAAAAAGATATAAAAAAGAAAAATATACTTGAAACTAAGGACTTTATTAAGATGGTCCAATTAGGCGTAGACTGCCTAAATTTACATATGGAAGAAGTTAATGAATTAAACGTCTTCCCTGTTCCAGATGGAGATACAGGAACAAACATGAAAAGAACTATCGTAACTGGTTACGATGTTATTAAAGCTATGGATTCAAATGAACCACTCTATAAAACAACTCAAGCACTATCTAAAGGAATGTTACTTGGAGCAAGAGGAAATAGTGGTGTTATTTTATCTCAAATCTTTAGAGGATTCTCTAAAGGCATGGGAACAAAAAAATATGTTACTACATCAGGTTTAGCTCAAGCATTTAGATCTGCGGTTAAACAAGCTTATTCAGCTGTTATTAAACCTGTTGAAGGAACAATTTTAACTGTTTTAAGAGAAGCAGTAGAAAAAGCAAATAAGAGTCAAATTGTTCCAATCTACACTTATTTATCTAATTTATTAGCTCAAGCAAGAATCACATTAGCTAATACTAAAGAAATGCTTGATGTATTAAAAGAAGCTGATGTTATTGATTCAGGTGGAGCTGGTTTAGTTTATATATTCGAAGGATTTGTTTCTTATTTCGAAGGTGGAAAAGTAAAAACTAATATTGGTATTATTGAAGATTCACCTGCTATAGCTGGTGAAAAACCAATGGATACATCTTCATTAGATTTTTCATTGTTTAATGAAAATTCAGTATTAGATTATGGATATTGTACAGAATTCTTACTACAACTAAGCGCATCAAAAATTGGCGATGTAACTAAATTTGATGTTAAGGAAGTAATAGATTACCTAGAATCAGTAGGTGATTCAGTAGTATGTTTTGAAGATGGAACCATCGTTAAAGCGCACGTTCATACAAAAGATCCAGGCGCAATTTTATCATATGTAAGAAAATGGGGCGAATTCTTAACTATGAAAGTTGAGAATATGTCTTTACAACACAATAATAAAGTTGCGAAAGAAGAAAAGCTTGGTAGACTTAAAAAACCTAAAAAAGCAGTTCATAAACTAATCGCTAGTGTAGCGGTCGCATCTGGTAATGGAATCGTTAAAGCGTTTGAAGATTTAGGTGTTGATGGTATTGTTAGTGGACAACAAACAATGAATCCTTCATCTGAAGACTTCATCAAAGCATTTGATAAGATTGATGCGGATAATATTGTAGTATTACCAAACAACTCTAATATTGTCTTAACTGCTGAACAAGCAAAAGAAATGTATAAAGAACAAAAACCTGAAGTAAACGTTGTAGTAATAAAGACTAAATCTATCGCTCAAGGATATGTTGCCGCATCAGTTCTACAATTCCCTGGAGAAGA
>CALCVH010000125.1 GCA_937907585.1 uncultured Bacillota bacterium
GCTCAAGGATATGTTGCCGCATCAGTTCTACAATTCCCTGGAGAAGATATTGATTCAGTTGTATCAGATGTAGAGATGTCTATTGCGGATGTATTTGCTCTTGAAATCACTAAAGCTACAAGAAATACTGTAGTATCAGGTGTTAAGGTTACTAAGAATCATTATATCGGAATCTTAAATCACAATTTAGTTTCTGATAATAGAGATGTTAATAACTGTGCATTAAAAGCTATTTCTTCAATAGAAGATATTAAAGATAGAGAAATGATTTTATTATTCTTCGGAAAAGATTTAATGGATTCTCAATCAAAAGATAAATTCATCAATAAAGTCAAAGAAAAGTATCCAAACTTAGAAGTATCTGTAATTGATGGAGAACAGGAAGTATATCCTGTAATCGCTGCGATATGTTAGGAAAACAAGCCCAAAAAGCTTGTTTTCTTTTGATTTATGAATAAAAGATTAATTATTTGTGATGATTTTATTTATTCTATACTTTAATTAATTGTAATTAAGTATAATGTAATCGTGGTGTAAATATGAGAAGAGATTATTATGAAATTCTCGGCTTAAATAAAGGAGCTACAGAAGAAGAAATTAAATCTGCATATAGAAAACTCGCTGCGAAATATCATCCAGATGTATCAAATGATCCAGATGCGAACATCAAAATGGCTGAGATTAACGAAGCTTACGCAACATTAAAGAATCCAGAAAAAAGAGCCAATTACGATGAATATGGATTTAATGATTTAAATCAAGCTAATTATCAGCCTAATGGTAATGATACTAGGTATTACTATAATCCTAACAGCGCATATTATGAATATTCAAACGGCTTTGTATACCGTAAGAATTATTCATACTTTTTCAAAATATTAATTAGAATTTTGATTCTATTTTTCGTTATACAATCAATCGCTTTAATAATTCGATTAGTTTCTAATTCTGTAGGATATAATACAAATGCGAATGTCACTTACGCTTTTACATCAAATACAACCTTAGAAGTAACAGGATATTCATCAATGTCTTTTTTTGAACCATCAAATATCTATAGAATACAATCAATAGAAATACCTTCAACCTATAAATATAGAGGATATAATTATTCAGTTACATCTATTGGAAGCGAAGCGTTTAGAGGATGTAAATATTTAAAAGAAGTAAGTCTCACAAGCGCTATTCAATCAATTGGTTCATATGCTTTTTATGGATGTACAAGTTTAGAAACTGTATATTATGATGGAAGTGAGTCAGATTTTCAAAATATTGTTATTGCTGATGGAAATGCGAATTTCAAAAATGCGAATGTAGTTTACTCTATAAAAAACGTTTAAAATACGATATTTATTGAAGATTTATATTTCATAGTATAAAATATAAAAGAGGAGGAATTATCGTATGATGATTTACATATGGATTGCCGTATTTGTAGTTTCTTTATTTATAGAAATCGCAACTACAGCTCTAGTTTCATGTTGGTTTGCCGCAGGAAGTTTAGTAGCTTTAATATTAAGCGCTTTCTTAGGAGATAAACTAATATGGTTACAAGTTATTGTATTTATCGCAGTGAGTGTTGCTTGCTTCTTACTTCTTAGAAAATATTTCTTAAGCAAGAAAAAAGACCATAAGACAAATGTTGATACATTAATAGGCGAAATTGGTGATTGCCAAGAAGTAATCAAAAAACACTATCCTGGCTCTATAAAAGTTAATGGAATTGTTTGGACTGCTGAAGTTGAACAAGATAATGATGAAGTGATTGAACCAGGAGATTTAGTAGAGATACTAAAAATATCAGGAAATAAATTAACAGTAAAAAAATATAAGGAGAATTAATAATGGGACCATTAGGAGTTGTTTTAATTGTAATTGCAGCTATTATTTTAATAGTGCTAGTTGCTTCATGCATTAAAGTTGTTAAACAGACAGAAAAATTTGTTATTGAAAGACTTGGAAGATTCCAAACTATTCTTGACCCAGGAGTTCATTTCATTTTGCCTTTCTTTGATAAAGTAGCTTTAAGAGTTGTGATGAAGGAACAAATTCGTGATTTTGATCCACAACCAGTTATCACTAAAGATAATGTTACTATGCAAATAGATACAGTAGTATTCTTCCAAATAACTGACCCTAAACTATATGCATATGGTGTAGTTAATCCAATTAACGCAATTGAAAACTTATCATCAACTACATTACGTAATATCATCGGTGAATTAGACCTTGATGAAACTTTAACTTCTAGAGATATCATCAATACTAAGATGAGATCTATTCTTGATGAAGCAACAGATCCTTGGGGAATCAAAGTTAACCGTGTTGAAGTTAAAAACATCCTTCCTCCAAAAGATATCAGAGACGCTATGGAACGTCAGATGAGAGCTGAAAGAGAAAAGAGAGAAAAGATTCTATTAGCTGAAGGTCAAAGACAATCTGCAATCCTACAAGCAGAAGGTGAAAAACAATCTGCAGTATTAAAGGCAGAAGGTGAAAAAGAAGCTTTAATCTTAAGAGCTGAAGCAGAAAAAGAATCAAAGATTAAGATCGCAGAAGGTGAAGCAAAAGCTATTCTCGCTAAGAGAGAAGCAGAAGCAGAAGGTTTAAAATTATTAAAGAATGCTGACCCAACTGAAGCAGTATTAAAGATTAAATCTTATGAAGCATTAGAAAAAGTTGCGGATGGTAAAGCAACTAAGTTAATTGTTCCATCTAATTTACAAGATGTTACAAGCGTTGTTAGCGCCGCAAGCGAAGCTTGGAATAAGAACGAACTACCAAAAAATAAGTAGTAAATAATCGCTATATTGAGTGTATCGTCGATACACTCTTTATTATTGATAATATTAAATATATAATGGTGAACATTTATGAATGAAAAAACGATAGAAAGAATAAGAAAATTCACTAGTGATAGATCTTGGGAACAGTATCATACACCTTCAAACCTCGCTAAATCTATAGTGATAGAAGCGAGTGAATTATTAGAATGTTTTCAGTGGAGCGATACAGAGTTTGATATAGAACATGTAAAAGAAGAACTTGCAGATGTGATTGTGTATTCTAGAAATCTATTAGATACTTTAGGACTCGATGAAGATGAAATAGTTAATTCTAAAATGGAAAAGAATGAGAAAAAGTACCCAATTGAAAAATCTAAAGGTAAATACACAAAATATGATAAATTATAATGGCCTTTTAATGTTATAATAAATTATCCAATTAACATGACTAAACAATAATTATTAAAAATACGCAAAGGAGTAAATATGGAAATTTTAAAAACTGAAAAAGGTTATTTATCAATTCTTGCAGGAAAAACTGATATGGGTAAAAGCACAATATCTGTTTTAAATTGTGCTGAACATTTAAAAAAGGGAGAAAATGCTATATTCTTTTCTATAGAATATAATCAATCTATCATCTACAATAAACTTGTAAATCATTTTGATTTAAAGTTTAATGAACTAGTTAACTTAAATGTAGTAGATGCTAGAGAACTACCACTTAAAGAAATAGAAAACATTATAAATAATAGAAAAGATGAAGTTGATATTGTCTATATAGATTATCTAGATTTATTAAGAGATAATACTTATAATAGAGGAAATTCAAGATTAAAAGAAACTGATCCTGAAAGACTACAAGATCTACAAGAAATCATTTCATCTCTCGCATCAATCGCTAAAAAATACAATATTTCTATAGTTTTATTATCTCAACTAAAAGATAATTTGTCTTTAGAAAATATAGTAGAGAATCTAAACTTAGTTACATCTACAGTATCATCAGATAATAAAGTTATAAAGATGTTTATAGGAAGAGATGAAACACTAAATCCATTAATTAAATGTAATGATATGAGTCATATCATTTTAATAGATGGATATAATCTTATGCATTTCTCATCTGTGAACTTGAAGGAAGCCTATAAGTTCTAATGCTTTATTATAGACTAGCGACTATTGAAGATATAGATGAAATAATGATTGCGGTAGAAGACGCAAGAGAACTACTAAAAGAAGAAGGAAATGGACAGTGGCAGTTTGGCTATCCAAATAGAGATGACTTTATTAACGATATCAAAAATGAACGCCTATATGTTATTTTAGATAGATTAAATAATAAGGAAATCGCATCTCTATTTGCTATATCTGGATATGAAGAAAGCTATCACCATTTATATGAAGGCAAATGGAAGACAGATAATGAATATCTAGTTATTCATAGGGTAGCGGTTAAGAAGAAGTATAGAAGCCAAGGATACGGAAAAGCTGTTTTTGAAAAAGCTATTGAGATTACAAAAAATAAAGGTATCCATTCTTTAAGAATAGATACCCATATAAATAATAAATTGATGATACATCTAATAAATCTTTATGGATTTGAATACTGCGGTAAAGTAGTTTTACCTCCAAATAAAGATAGAGTAGTATTTGAAAGAATTATCGATTAAGAATGGGTTTTCTCCATTCTTTTTCTTATTGTGAAATAGTATATAAATACTGATACTATCATCAAAATAATTAGTGTTGGAAGAAGAACGATATTTCCAGCGAAATCCGCAGGACAGAATGGTTTTCCTACATATGGTAAATATGAGAAATTAACAATTTCAGATATTATAAATAATAATATTCCTAAACCATTTAATATTAAACCAATTATAGAGAATACTTTATTGTTATAAATCTCTAAAACTATTACATATATCAAATCAAATACCATCAACATAAATAAACATAGAAGAACTAAATATCCAAAAGGATAGACTTCAATATTTTTAATAGTTAAAAACCAAATTGGAATAGTCATTAATCCATATCCCGCAAATAAAGCTAATATAAGGAAATAACTATATTTACCTGATGATAGACCATCTAGCGGTCTATTTTCAATTACTTTATTAATAGTTTTATTCTTTAATATTAAGAATGATTCAACATCGATGAATATGAATATTCCGTATGAAATAAGGGATCCGATAGTTGCGGCTAGAGATTCAATTCCATAATACAAGTTTTTAAAATGAGTTTTAAAACTTAATATGAAAAATACTAAACTTAATACAAGAAGCGTATTAGTAATAATCGTGATAATCATTTGTTCCTTTCTCTTAAAGTCTCTAATATATAAGTATTTTAAGAAAGTAATTATCATGATTATTCCTACAACAGAAACTAATATTATAGATAATGTATAAGGCATTACACTGATATTTGCGGTTGTGATAAGAGCCATTCCATAATGCCAGAAGAGATTGACATAATATGAAAATAATAAAGAAGAAATAGAAATAACTAAAATATTAAACATTTTTTTATTCTTCATAAGGCACCATCACATTTCTAATACTACTTAAATTAAAATTATTTGGATTAAGTGGAAGAATTATTTCTTTATATCCTATCATATCGTTATCGTGATAAACTAAATCAGATGATTTGACACCATATGATATTATCATTTCGTTGTTATATAAAATAGAGTAATCATTTACGTGATCATGTCCACAGAATGTCGCAATAGCGCCTATTTCTTTAAATACATTATATGCGCCACTATTGATATATCCTGGACATGAATTTTCTCTCTTTTCTCCAAACCCTATAGTATTATCTAGTCCATAACTATCATATGCATCATCATATTCCATTAGAGGAATATGGAAGAACATTAGAGACTTAGCGCTATCATTCTCTGTTTTATTAATATTTTTAATATGTTCTAATTGATCTTCTTCAATTATTCCATATCCATATCTTATTCCTGTCGCGTGGTAACAACCAGAATCTATAACATATAATCTATATAAAGTATCTCCATCTTTATTTAGATTGATATAAAAGTTAGTTAAGCCACTTAAATTATCATCTTTATAATCGATAAAAACTGAATTCTTAGCTTTGCCTATTTTTTCGTTTATATAATAATAATCATAATTTCCTTGTTGATCATGATTTCCATGGGTGAAGGTCCATTTAATATTTAAACTATCAAAGAATTCTACAAACTTATCAACCATCTTTTTATTAGCGAATAAGAATGAATCTCCAGTAATAACTATTAAATCAGGATTATTCGCATTATCGATCATTTTCTTTAGATGTTTTATTTCATATTCATAATCCATTTCAATTCCCCAATGTAAATCAGTCAATTGAATTATTTTAAAGTTTTCTTTATATTCCATATCCAGTTTATAGTCAGATATAGAATAATCTTTCTTATTACA
>CALCVH010000126.1 GCA_937907585.1 uncultured Bacillota bacterium
AATAAATTTATAATTTATTAAAAACTATGAATTTAATAAGAATTGTTATATAATTAAAGCTGATAGATAGTTAATTAATAACGGAGAAAAACATGGATATTTCTAATCTTTTAAAGAATAATTTTATTTGTCAAAATGAAAAATATGGAACTTTATATGATAGAGTAAACGCTCCACTTTTTCGTAAAGATTTTATAGTAAATAATGTTAAATCAGCCAAACTATATATATGTGGTTTAGGATTATATGAATTATATATTAATGGTGAAAAAATAACTAAAGGTAAGCTCGCTCCTTATTTTTCTAATCCAAATCACTTTATGTATTATGATGAATATGATGTTGTGGATAAGTTAGCTAAAGGTGGAAACGCAATATCAGTACTTCTTGGATGTGGATGGTTAAATCCAATTGGTGGAAAAATATGGGGATTTACTGAAGCGGACTATAGAAGTTCTGAAAGAATGTCTTTAGTATTAACCATTAATGATGAAGTATTTTTAGTTTCTGATGAATCATTCTTTGTAAAAGATTCACATATTATTTTTAATGATTTAAGATGCGGTGAATACGTTGATAATAGATTATATAATAAGCTTGATTATCTATATGGAAATATTGATTCATCTTTTAAAAGTGCAAAAAAGACATATTCATTAAAAGGTGAAATGGTACTTTCTAAAACAGATCCTATTATAGTAAGGGAAGTAAGAAAACCAATATCTATTAAGAAGAGCGATGATGGATATATCTATGATTTTGGAGAAAATTTAGCTGGTATACCTAGATTTAAAATAAAAGGACATAAGGGACAGTTAATTTCTTTATGGCACTTTGAAGCTACTTTAGATGGAACATTTTATAATAAAAACACTTGTACACCTGATGCGGATAGATATATGTCACAAAAAGATATATTAATTTGTAGCGGTGAAGAAGATTATTTTGAACCATCATTTACTTACCATGGTTTTAGATATATTTATTTAGAAGGTTCTGAAGGAATAGAATGTTCTCTTGAAATGTTGGTTCTATCATCTAATATATTAAAAAGAGCGTCTTTTGAATGTTCAAATGAAATAATAAATAGAATTCAACATATCACACTAAATAGTGATATAAGCAACTTCTTCTACTTCCCTACTGATTGTCCACAAAGAGAAAAGAATGGGTGGACTGGAGATGCATCATTATCTTCTGAACAACTAATGTATAATTTTGATTGCGCAAGTAGTTTATCAGTTTGGTTAGATAATATAAGGGCTGCGCAAAGAGAGGATGGTCAAATCCCTGGAGTAGTACCAACATATAAATTTGGATATGATTGGGGAAATGGACCAAATTGGGATAACGTCTTAATAGAACTTCCATTCTATATCTATAAATTTACTGGTAATAAACAAGTTATTTTAGATAATAAAGATGCGATATATAAATATTTAAATATTAACTTAAAGAATAGGCTAAATAGTGATGGATTAATATCATTTGGTTTATGCGATTGGTGTGAAGCAGGAAGCATACTAGAATATGTTTGTTCAACACCAGTTGAAGTAACAGATACTTTAACTTGTATAGATATGTTATCCAAATCAAGCATATTATTTAATGTGATTAATGAATTAGAAAAATCAAATTATTGTATAGAATTTAAGAATGAACTTATTAATAGATTCAAAAATAAATGGATTAAAGATTATAGGGTAACTTGTAATACTCAAACCGCTCAAGCATTAGCCATTAAGACAGGAATATTTAATGAAAATGAAGTTAAATACGCTGAAAAAAGATTGGTTGAATTAATCCATTTAAACAATGATTTAATGAAGTATGGAGTTATAGGAAATAAAGTAATATATGATTGTTTGACTGAAAATGGTGATGGCGATCTCGCAATAAAACTAATTACTCAAGAAAGATTCCCTTCATTTAATTATTGGTTAAAGAATGATGCGACTTCATTATGGGAAGCATTTAATGAATTAGAGGATAATAAACTAATGAGAAAAGATGGTGGTAGAGTATTATCATTAAATCATCATTTCTGGGGTAGCGTATCCGCATTCTTCTATAAATATATTGCGGGAATTATAGTTAATCCAAATATGAATAATGAAAATGAAATCATAGTTAAGCCTTACTTATTTAAAGATATTGATTATGTAAAATGTAGTTTTAAAAATAAAGATAATTCTATAGTATTTGAAGTAATTAAAAATAATAATGATTTAAAGATAAATATTATTGAAAATAATGGATTTATCATTATATAGTTATAAAGGCCAAACAAAGAGGAGTACTTGTTTGGTCTTTATATTAAAGCAAAAATGTATATTAACTATATCTTCTCAAATAGTCAGAATTATATTCTATTGTGCTCATTGAATGAGTAAGTTCTGCGATGTTTTGAGAATTCTGTGTTTGTAAAGCTAAATTAAGTTCGTTACAGTAGCTGCTTATTTGTGCTGCAATAGCTATGTCATCCAATTTTGAGTTAATTCTATTTAACTCATATGATACCGCATTAATACCGTTATTTATCTCTTTTAATGTTTCTGTCATACGATACATTGTCTTATTTAATGTGTCAAGTTGATTTATTATTATATCTAGTTGATTAATAATTCTACCTGCCTTAATTTCTTCTTCATATAAGTTGTAACATCCATGTGGTCCTTGTAATTCTGTGCATCTTCCTGATTCAAGATATTGAATAAATTGACAAATTGCTTCTATATTCCAATATGAACGGTATATATTACTATATTGTAATACTCCATTATATATATTATTTGTTACTTGTACATTTTTATTACAATTACTTTTAAAGTTTAATAGGCTTTCATTTTTATTATTTAAAGTATATATTCTCTCATCGATTTCATTTTCTTTATTCAAAATATTATTCAATTTTTTATTATAATCTACTTCTGAATATGTAACTAATAACTCCGGAAGATTCGCTTTTTCTTCTTTAGCGTTTTTTATTCTTTTTAAACCTTCTACTAGAATAAAAAGAATAAAAAAAGCTCCAACTATTATTACTATTACATAAAAAATATTACCTGTTTTTAAAGTTCCTGCTGCATATTTATACGAGTACACAAAAAAATTCATAAATGTAAATTCATAATCTGTGCCAAACCCGCCACCAGTTCTAGCATCATTTGGAGATGTTCTTGCAAATAAAAACATTATTCCTGAAGCTATAGCGTAAATTATCGCCATTGACAATGTTGATACAAAAATAAATCTTAATACAGCTAATACTATTTTTTTATTGGCCTTTTTATAATGTTCTTTTAAAGTTTTAGAATTTCGATCTTCGTTATTCTTATAAGCGTCATCCAACTCTTTGTTTTCTGCTATTAATTTATCCTTTTTCTTTTCTAGTATTTTGATCTCTTCTTTATTTTCTTTAACTGTATTATTTGCGATATCACTGCATTTACTGTTAATCATCTTAAATACATAAATGTTTTTTGCAGCTAAAAGGTTCTCAAGTGTATTCATTAATAGTTCCTCTTTTCATGGTTTATTTTATAAATATAATTAGCAATCGTCGATAATTTAAATATGTTTTATTTTAGCATTTATTACCAATTATTACAATAGATGCAAATACATAGAAAAATACAAAAAAACTTATTATGTTATATTAATAACCAAAATCTTTTAATATTTTCAACTAAAAGGAGACTCCTTAACGGAGCCTCCAGTTTTTATTAACGAGTTACAATTTTAGAATTGTTCTCTTCTTTTCTTTATTACTATTAAGCCGAAGCCTAGTAAAGCAATAACTGCACCTGCACCTACAGTTATCGAAGATTTACATCCTTTCTTCTTAGTTTCTTTAAAGTCAGGATCTTTTTCTCCACAGTATTCGCATTTACCATCACTGCCATACTTATGACCAGTAGCATTTGTAACAACATCAGCTACTTCAGTAGTGCCTTCTGCATCACTATACTTCTTACCGCATACTGAACATTCATAGTATTCGATATTACCATCTTCAGTACATGTAGCAGCTTTAGCTTCATGATGAGTTAAACTATGTTGAGCAGTAACTGATACATTAGCAACTTGATTAGTTCCAGCTGCATCACTAAAGTTCTTTCCGCATTCACTGCAGTGATAATATTCTATGTTACCTGGTTCTGTGCATGTAGCAGTTTTAGCTTCATGATGAGTTAAAGTATGTTGTGCTGGAGCAGTTACATCTGTTACTTCAGTAGTGCCTTCAGCGTCACTATACTTCTTACCACATACTGAACATTCATAATATGCGATTGAGCCAGCTTCTGTACATGTTGCTTGAACAGCTTCATGGAATGTAAGAGTATGTCTTGGAGCAACTGTAACATCAGTCACTTCAGTTGCACCTTCTGCATCGCTAAATTTCTTACCACAAGCTGAACATTCATAGTATTCAATGTTACCTGCAGTAGTACAAGTTGGAGCTACAGCATCTACTTTTGTTAATGTATGATGTGCTTTAGCAACTATATCAGTTATTTCAGTTGCACCTTCTGCATCACTGAACATCTTATTACATGATGAGCATACATAATATTCAATTGTTCCATCTTCTGTACATGTTGCGGCAACTGCTTCAACCTTAGTTAATGTATGAGCTTTAGGAACAGTAACATTAGTTACTTCAGTTGTACCTTCAGCATCGCCGAACATCTTGCTACAGTTAGTACAGAGATAATATTCGATATTTCCATCTTCAATGCATGTAGCAGCTTTAGCTTCAACTTTAACTAAAGTATGAGTATCTCCACATGGTACATAATCAGCATCATAGAATGTATTCTTACCATCAGCAGTAATAAATACTACATTTCCTTCTACTACATCTTGTGCTAATTCCATATCATACATTGCGACTAATTGACCATCAATCTTTAGATATAAAGTATACTTACCAGCAAATGTCTCACCATCCATAATTGCGAGTCTACCGAATTCAACTTCATATGTCTCACCTTGAGTGAATGAATATGATAAGTCGTACCAACCAGATGCATCGCCTTTACCTAGGTGTACTTTAGATCCATCAGAGTTATTTAATATAAATGAACTTGGTTGACTCCATTTAGCAGCGCTTGATGTTAAATGAACTTGGTTATTCTTAAGTTCAACTGCTTCATACATAAACTTAAATACTAATGAATAGTAAGGCTTATGATCTTCATTATCATATGTTAAGTCTGTATTTCCAGATATTGGTAATATATTTTTAACTAATTTACCTTCTTTTAATAGATCGTTAACGCCAATTTCTTTAGCCTCTTCATATGTTAAGAATGCATCATATACTTTATTTTGAGTGTTGAGTTCACTGAAGTTGAAGAATATTAGATTTCCGAAATCACTAGCTTCAAATGGAGTAATGCTTGAACCAATAAGTTCACCATCAATCTTGAAATATACTAAATAAGTATTTGTTGGTGCACCATTATTTAAAATAGCTATTCTACCAAATTCAAAATTGTATAATCCTTCTTTTAAGGCTGGATATTTAACATAAGAATTTTTATTGTTTACATACTGATTAAAATGGTTACCTTCGCCTCTTAGCCATAATGATTTAGAGGTATCCCACTTATTATCTTTTTTAACTCCGAGATATACATTAACAGCGTTTTTATCTGAAGTATTAGTATCATTTACATCATATTTAAAGTTAAATATAATGCTTCTATTAGTATTATTTTGTCCAAATTCGAAGCTTGCATCAGTATTCTTGTTTTCACTGATAACCATATTTCCTGTTGTATTATTAAATGTTAAATCTGAAACTGATATACTATCAACTACAGTATCAAGAGTTAACTCAGTATTAGTTATTTCAGTTGTTCCTTCTGCATCACTGAATTTCTTATGACATTCACTACATTCATAATATTCAACATTTCCGTTTGAAGTTAATGTTGGTGCAACTGCTTCAACTTTTGTTAATTTATGAGTTGCAAGAACAGTTAATTCTGTTACTTCTGTAGTACCTTCAGAATCACTGAAGTTCTTATTACATACTGAACATGAATAATACTCAATAGTTCCATTTTCTGTGCAAGTAGCAGCAACTGCATCATGATGTGTCATATTATGACCTAAAGCAGAGATTTCAGCGCCACCAACTTTATATCCACAAGAACAAACTTTAAGAACTTCTTTACCTGCAGTTGTACAAGTTGCGCTAACGCCAGGATTAGCTGGATCATCTACTAAGTTATGATCATCTACATTCAATGCAGTAAAGATCTTTAAGTTATCCATATATAAGAATGTATCATTAGAAAGTGTAGATTTATTTGTAATTCTAATTTCATATACTTCTACTTCTGTAGTAGAAACAAATGTGAATGTTTCAAATCCAGTAGTAACATGGAAATTATAGAAATTATTTGCGTCACCTAGTACATATAATGTTTGAGTTGCGCCACCAACTTTAACTGTTAATGATACCTTAACACCCATTTCTTTAGAAGTAGTCCAGTAGTTACCTAAATCAATACTGAAAGAATTACCTTTTGCGATTGGAGCAGCTCCTTCAAAATTGAAGATATATTGATTAGTCATTGACCATCCAGCTGTCATATTAACTACAATTGAGCCATTCTTTTCTCTAACTCTCATTTGGCCAGACATAGTTTCCCAGTTATTAGTGTATTTTCTTTGAGTCCATCTTGCATCAGTTAAGTTTCCACCAGCAGTTAATTCTTCAAAATCTAAAACATATCCACATCTAGTACATACATTAAAATGTTTTTCATTTGTATGATAAACAGTATCACTTGCTAAATGGTTGAGAGCAGGAATTACTGAATAAGCTTCTAAATTAGCGATTTCAAGTTGTCCTTCAGCATCGCTAAAGTGTTTACCACATTCACTACAAGTATAATATGCTTTTGAACCAGCAGCTGTACACGTTGCAGCAACCGCAGGAACAAGTACTAAATTATGTTCACATTCTACGATGTCAATTACAGTATTTTCATTTCTCTTTTCATGACATCTAGAACATTCTTCATGTTTTAAACCAGTTTCAGTATATGTAGCAGCTTTATCAATAATCCATTCCCAGTTATGGTCAAGAGCTGCAATAGTTAAATCTGCAATCTCGTTTCCGTTTTCATCAAAATGTTTATTACATACTGTGCAATCTTTATGAGCTTTTGTACCAGCAGTTGTACAAGATGCAGAAACTTCAGCTACCCATTCACCAAATGTATGAGCTGCAGCAACTGTTACATTTTCAACTGCAATTGTTCCATTTGCGTCAGTAAAGTATTTACCACATTCTGAACATTCATAATATTCAATATTTCCATCTTCAGTACATGTAGCAGCGACTGCTTCATGATGTGTTAAATTATGACTGTTAATTGAGTTCTTTCCATCTGCAGTAATAAATACTACATTTCCTTCAAGTACTTCTTGTGGAAGTGTCATATTATAAGTTGCTACTTCAGTGCCATCTATTTTTAAGTAAACTTTATATTGACCTATGAATGCTGTTCCACACATTAAAGCTAGTCTACCAAATTCAATTGTATATGTTTTGCCTTCTGTAAATGAGTATGAAAGATTATACCATCCAGAATTATCACCTTTACCAAAGTTAAATTTAGTTCCATTATCGTTATTTAAAATAAATGAACTAGCTTGTTTCCACTTTGATTCATTAGAAGTTATATGGAATTGATTATTCTTTAATTCAGTTGCTGTATATCTAAATTTGAATACCAATGAATATTTTTCTTTATGGTCAGTATTATCAAATGTTAAATCAGTGTGGCCAGTAATATTTAGACTACATCCTATTAGGCTGCCAGCACTCTTTAGATCGTTTACAGTGATTTGTTTAGCTTCTTCATAAGAATATGCATCAACATAATCATATCCACCATCACCACTTAAGCGGATCTTTCCACCATTAGCTACACCTGTTTCAATAGCCTGATCAATAGCAAATACTTGTATCCCATCAATACTTACATATACATGATATTTACCAGTAAATGTTTCTCCATTCATAATAGCTAATCTACCATATTCGAATGAATACTGGTTTCCAACAGCTAGTGGAGTTGTAAGACTTGCATTAGCATTATCTTTAAATGTTCCATCTGCGTTGTTTAAACCATAGTATACCTTATCTTGTCTAATCCAAATATAACCAGCATTATTCCAGTTCATACTTCCATCATTAAAAATGTTTATCTGTCCATCTTGAGCAGCTTTATAATCAATAGTTGCACTAAGTATTACAGATTTATTAGCTGGTTGATTAGTTGTATCATATGTGTAAATTGTTCCACCTTTATTTGCAACCTTATTGCCAACATAACTACCTCCAGCTTTAAAGTCGCTAATACTTACATATCGTGGGTTTTCATATGTTAAATCATAGTCATAAATCTTATTACTGATATTTTCTGCACTATAGTTTAAGAAAATAAGATTTCCCAATGTGCTTACATCATAAGGGTTGATATCAGCTCTTAACTCAGTTCCATCAACGGTTAGAGTACAATAGTAACTACCGGTTGGATTATTTTCATCGTCTAATAAAGCGATTCTGCTAAATATGATCTGATGAACACCTAAAGTTAGGGCGTCTAATTTTTTATAGCTGATACTATCACCACTTTTTCTTGCCCAAGCTGTTTGGTCTCCTCTAAGCCATAAAGATTTGGTAGTATCCCACTTATTATCGCTTGTAACTCCGAGATAGACATTAACTGCGTTTTTATCTGATGGATTGGTATCTTTGACATCATATTTAAATTTAAATACTACACTCTTATTAGTGTTTTCTGCACTATACGAGAAAGTTGCGGTAGTATCTTTGTTTACCGAAATCATCGATTGTCCAGTCAAATCATTAAAAGTCAAGTCTCTAACAGATATTGTATCAACTACAGTATCCAATGTTTGACCACTTGGAACTGCTGCTTTAACTTCTATTGGAGCTTTATAAAATGAGAATAAAGCTACAAATGTAGTTAAACACGCAATAGCCAAAATAAATAAATGTTTAATCTTTTTCATTTTTTTCTCCTTTTTTTATTTTTAAATTGTGTTGCAATTTATTTTTAATTTTAATCAATAAAGTTATATCTTTCGTATATGCTATTTAAGTCATATGCGACTGTTTTTACTTCATATTTAGAGAAATTAAGATCTAAACTTAAATCTTTAACATTAAGTTTAGTGTTAGCGCTTTCATTACTGTTGTTAAATAATCTGATCAAATAATGATCTTTTTCTTTATAGAAAGCTTTTAATGCAATATTTTTATTAGATAATTCAATTAAGTTTTTAATTAAGTTTCCATCGCCATGAGGATAAAAATTAAATCCATATGGTGTATTTAAGAATTCATCGCTATTAGATTCTAGAGATTTCATATCATCATAAGAAATTCTAAAATTAAATTCATGTTTACCTTGTTCTATATAAGGAATATATCGATCTTTTTCCTTTATTAATGGTCTACTAGGCACTAAATGAGCGCAGTATGTTGCGCCATTAAGCGCTAATAAATATAAATCATTATCTTTTGCGATAGAACAATATAGAGAATCATTATAAACAACTAAAGCTTTGTTGTTGTTATTTTCAAATCCAACAAATCTTTGTGTTGGTTTATCACAATCATCTTTATCAAAATATTCAGTTGAATAAGCTACTTGTGAGAAGAATTTGCCATTAAAACTTGATGGAACCTTAAATTCAATACCCCTTGCTTTTGAGTTATATAAAATAGTAGTTTTTATATCGATATATTTTTCTTCTTTATATATTCTATAAATAAGAATTACTACGTTATCATCACACTCAAATACAGTTTGAATCTCAGTAAATAAATCACCATCTTCTATTATCTTCATCTGTTTTAGATCTCTAGTTAAACCATGATCACAGCTTGATAATTTAAATGGTTTTTTATTCATTGTAGTTTTATCTAAATCATGTCCCCAAGGGTTTTCAGTTGATTCTGATAAATATGGTTCGAATGCTCCGCCATTTAATAGTTCAACTCCGTCAACTATATAACTATCAAGTAGTCCAGTTTTAGAATTGATTTTAACTTTCATATATTCATTAGAGAATACATAATCTCCATCAAGTTCCATTCTCTTAGTTTTAGGACGCTTATTACAGGTAAAGTCGATACGAGTAGTATTTAATGGCTCTAAATCACAGTAGAATGCAGTTCTAATCTTCCTATCAAAGTTATAGTTTCCTAGTTCTTTAATCCTTTGTGATTTTAGTAATTTACCATTTTGATAAGCTTCTAAATATAATTCTTCAGTATCTGATAATAACCCATCTTGTAACAGTATTTCAGCTTCACAAACTTTATGTATTTTATAAGGCAAATAATTAAATAAAATAATTGGATTTTCTATTGGCTTAGCTTGTTTCTCATGGCTCGCAATAGATAGATATGCTTCAGTTTGGATTTCTTCTAAAGTAGCTAAAGCGCCTTTTCCAAGTTCAACTGTCGATTTCTCCGCATCTGGACACAAAGTTCCAGCTAATGAATCATGGAACTGTAACTTAAGCATTGCTTTAGTTGCTTGTTCTAGCTTTTTATAATCAGGTGTATAACCTGAACTAATCTCCGCAACTGATACAATCTTTTCAGTATTAAATAATTTTCTTTCGAGTTCAGCATTTAATCCTTTAATGCTGTTCATCGATGTATATGAACCAATTATTTTTGGTTGAATTGGTCCAGAATATTCAAATGTAGGATTTATATCATCAAAATATTTTTCAGGTGTAGAATGAACTATTTCATATTCATTTGTTTCCTTAATTAATCTTGTGACATCTTCTAAATCTTTCTTGGAATTAACACCTCCGTGGTTTCCTACTCCCCACAAAGCTATTCCATAATCTAAATCCTCATAATGAGATGCTTTACGCTTTATATCTAAATATGCATTCCCAAATCTAGAAATATAAATCGATTCATCTTCAGCTCTTGCGGCTTTTATTTTGCTGCCGTCTCTTGAAACCCACAAAAATTCTCTCATATCAAATTTTTGTTCATGTTTCATTGGTCTACAGAATAAATAACCCTTATGTCCTGTTTTTGATAATATTTGAGGCATGCCTGTTGAATGTCCAAATGAATCAAAGTTTATCGCAACTCTAGGAGTGACATCAAATTTTTCTTTAAAATATCGTCTTCCTACTTCGATATGTCTAACATATGATTCACCTGTTAAGGCATTACAGTCAGGTTGGATATACCAGCCTCCCATAATCTGCCATTTGCCTGATTTTATAAGCTTTTTAATTTCCTCAAATAGGATTGGATCGTTTTTTTCTATGAATTCGTATAGAACTGATTCATTGTGATTGAATATATAATCATATTCTTTACAGAACTTCATAGCTTGATAGAAAGTTGATATAGCTACAGTTAGTCCCTCGTTCCAATCCCATTGCCAAACAGGATCTATATGAGAATTACATACTAAATGTAATTTTTTCGTAGTCTATTCCCTCTCTTTCTTCTTTCTTATTATTAGTAATGAAGACGCTAATACTGATAAACCGATAAAGCATAATCCAGAAGAAATCATAGACTTACAACCTTTCTTAGTATTAGTATTATCTTTTGGTTCAGCTGGATCAACAGGTTCAACTGGATCAACTGGATCTACTGGGTCTTGAGGTTCATTTACTTTTACATTGAATCTGCATTCCAACTTCATATTTTCAGTAATCACATCATCACTATTTAATAATGTTCCATTATCATACCATCCATCAAATTCAAGAATGTCGCTATTTACTAGTGGTAATTCTATCTCGCTTACTTTTGATCCAATCTTAACTTTATAGCCATGTTCTATTTCCATTCCGAATTCATCAAGAACTATTGCGTCGATTGTCTTATCTCCGTATTTAGCGAATAGTTTAGTATCTTTTAATACTCTATTATTTTCGAAGTTCCATAGATTACCTAGTTCATCAAACCAACCAAGGAATATCTTTCCTTCCTTAATAGTCGCTTCTTTAGAAGATACTTTTTCACCTCTTTTGACTTCTAATGATTCAAGTTCAACTCCATCTTCAGATATAAATGATACTTTCTTTAGGTTATCAACGCTACGTAATACGCCTTCAGTTCCTGCGAGACCGATATTATAGCTTGATAATAAATCTGATGTAGTTGGAATGAAACTTAAGATTTCATCATTTAGTAAAACTATGAACATCTTCTTACTAGCGAATTCTCCATCAATTGGAATTACAACGCCAACAGATACTCTATAAGTTTCACCATAAACTAAATGACGGTTATAAGTCGCTTTTGGAACCATTTTTCCAGTTGAATCAATTCCATCAACGAAGATATGGATTGATGTTAGATTACAGAACCAAATGTGTGCTCTACAATCCCATACTCCAGGTCCTATTTCAATATGAACACCATCATCAAACGCATCATCATATGATGTGATATCATAATCGAATACAAACATTCTTCCGCCAGTAGAGGCTGTTCCTTCATATAGGTGGTTTCCTGCTTTTGAAATATATGATTCACCTAATCCTAAATCTCTAACTGTGATGATATCGTAATCTTCATATAGAGTTTCTTTAAATCTACCAACTAAAACTAAATCCTTAGTTACTTTAGTATTAGAATCGAATGGTTCACCATCTAATGTCCAACATTCTAAATGCCTATCAAAGAATACTGGAGCGATCTCTTTTACACAAGTTCCATCATATATAAGTGATTCTTGATATACTTCTCCATCAATAATATATGTAACTTTATGTCTTGTTAAGCTAGAAGAATCATCACTAAGCATTATTGATTTTAATGAATTAATATGTTCTTCTTTTACACCTACATAATTAATTAGATAGTTTTTAATCGCATCTTGGAGTGTTCCACCATTAGAATAATTAGTCATGAATGCTTCATACATTTCCATAAAATCTGTATTATATCTAGTTCTTGAACCAGAATAAGAGAATGATGTCATTTCAAAATCTTCTACTAATTGTTCAAGTGGAACGCCTAAAACGCCATTGATTAAGAATCCGAGTGATCCAGTTCTATCAGCTCCCCATGAACAGTGGAAATAGAATGGATAATTAGATTTATCTGATAGAGCGCTAAATACATCTCTATAATTCTGTTTTGTTTTATCGTTAAGTGAAAACATTCCCATATAGTTTCCACCATTAACTGAAATTACTTTCTCTAATTCATTAAACTGGTTATAATCATGTGGTTTTTCTCCACGAAGTTCAATTTCAGTCTTCATTCCAAGATAATCAAATACTTTAAATGAATATTCATTCATAGATGATTTTTCAAATTCTTGGTCTAAAGCTAATTGTCCACCTCTATAGATAAGTTCATATTTAATAGTCTTATTATCTATAGTAGTCCATCCACCAATATCACGCATATTGTATACAGTTCCAGCTGATATCCATCTTAAAGGAACATTTAATACAGTAAATGAATCTACTTCTGATGACTTCTCGCTTCCGAGTCCAACTACCTTCCAGTAATATGTTTTTCCTGGTGTGAATATTCCAACATAATCTATAGTTTTAGTATCTGTTTTAACGATAAATGCGTTTTCAAATTCAATGTTGTCAGCGAAATATACTAGATAAGACATATTTCTAGATGAATCTGCCCAACTGAATGAAATATTTTGTCTTTCATGTCCACCTGAAACTGGATATTGAACAATCCATTTCACTTGTTCTTCAGTATCAGCGAAGCTTAGATAGAATCTAGTAATATCATCATCGATATCTACTACGCTACCATTGAATTTATTTAATGTTATTTCATCAGTTTCTGCGATTGCTATACCATCATATATAGCTCTAACGTATATGTCGCTATTCTTTCTTTCACCTTTATATTCCCATTTGCCTGTTGCGCCAACAAGAGAAGGAACATTAGGTTCACCACCTATAATTTCTGATGGGTTAGATTCAACATAGTATCTTGTTGTATATTCTAGACCATCTACTTTGTAAATAATTCTATATTTGTATTCTTCGAACACAGCTTCTAAGTCAAGATCACTAGTGATGTATGAATCAAAATCAAATTCTTCATTAGTGCCTTTTATAACCCACTTAGCAAATGAATATTTATATTCACCAGTTTTAACTGGGTCATCTGGTTTAATAATCTTACAATCCTTGCCCGCAACTACAGTATTGATTTTATTTCCTTGATCATCGTAATAATTTACATCATATGTAGTATCAGTAAATCTTGCGTAATATTTTGTAATCTTTTCATCTGATACATATGGTTTAGAGAAATCTACTCTATCACCACCAACTGGATCAGTATACCAACCTACAAAGAATAATCCAGGTTTAGTTGGTGCAGCTGGTTCTTTTATATTTAATCCACTAATTGCGAAATCTTCTTGAACCTTATTATCATCAACATAATATTCGATTGTTCTAGCTAAATTGATATCCGCAATCTTATAGTTCTCTGTTATATGCATCGATATATCATATGTTTTATTCTTATATTCATCTTGAGGAATATAGAATCCACCAACAACCACGTTGTCAATTTTTACATATGTATATCCTTCTCCAGAATGTTCACCAGCTTCAACCATTAGCGTTCCAAATTCAATCTTGTATATTTGATTAGATTTAGTTTCAAATTTATGTCTATCTGATGGTTTTGTTGAATAGATCCATCCAATGAAGACTACATCGTATTTACCAGTTTGAATCCAGAATGTATTGTATAATTTCCAAACTTCACCAATTTGGATTCTAAATTCATCTTTACTAGTTAAATCACCAGTAATCAAATAGAACTGCATAATTGATGTATAGTTTGAAGCTGTTCCTGGATATTGATATTGTTTTCCTTCGCTAGGTACATTCGAAATAATACCTGTATTATCAGGATAATTGATATCTAAAACATTTATTATATCGTATGGAGCATACCCTTCATCTTCATAAATTACTACTTCAGTCTTAGTAGTTCCAGTTAAAGGAACTAGTGATTCTTTATTCCAAACGTTAACTGCGTAAACTTTAATATTATATTCAGTATCACTAGATAGTCCCTTGATAGTATATGAAATCTTTTCAGGAGTAGGATTATAGAAATAATCTGATAAAGCGTATTCAGTTTTAATTAATTCTGATCCTTTATAAACTTCTATTCTATAGCTTTCAACTGTGTCTTTAGACGTTGCTTGATCGAATGTAACATTTATAGTCGCTTTAACAGGAGTTAATACTAGACTAGCGTTTTCATTAAACACAGGAGAATCACTGTTTTTAGCTCTTTCAATAGCGGAATAATCAAATTTGATTTCATCCATTGCGTTTCTAATATAATATCTTGCGATTTCTGTATCGCCCATCATATCATACGCAATTACTCTTATCGCATTATTCGCATCTATTTCAACAATTAAGAATTCAGAAGCTTTCGCAAGTTCACTTGCGCCTGTTGACCATTCACCAGTTTGATTAGTTGGGAAAATACCAGTATTCTTATATCCATTA
>CALCVH010000127.1 GCA_937907585.1 uncultured Bacillota bacterium
TTCAAAATAAACATAGTCAGATAATATAAAATGACTATAATTAACTACTCTTAATCATCAAAAAAGAAGCTATAAATATATTCATTTTCAAATAAAGAAGTAATTAAGAGCTTATAAACAGTTCTTTTTGAAATATTAAATTACTTCCTATAATGTATATTATGTTAACTTGATAAATATATCTAAATCTGGGCATATTTTGAAACTATTGTGTAAAGTGGATAATTATGTGCATTCTTATATTTCCTTATTTTTTTCAACTCTTTAAAAATCGAATTTAAAATAGTTTTGAAATCTGGATTATTATTAATATTTATCATCGTTTTTAAATACCCATAAACGTTATCTACTATTTATCTATAATTAGCCATTTTTAGCGCTTTATAAAATCGGAAGAAATATGTATTTAGATGGATAATTATTCATTTTAAGTCGATTTTATAGTGTCCATAATTTTGGACATATTTTAATTATTAGATAATTTAGTTCGTTTATTATTCCTCCTTTATCCACAATAATTATACTAAATAGTATGTCCTATAAAATGGACATATAAAAAAATCAGCCAACTTTTATTGGCTGATGTATAAATACTTAATTATTGACGATTAGATATTGCCTAAGATTTTTCCCAACGCAATTCTAATTAATTCATTAGTTGATTTAGATGTATCTAAAGTAGGCAATACTTTATTGATATCTTTATCTGAATAGCCTAATGCTGATAAAGCTTCATGAACTTCATCAAGTACCAAATAATTACCATGATACTGAGCGACTTCAATTTTGCCTTTTAAATCAAGAATAATCTGTTGAGCTGATTTATTTCCTATGCCAGGGAATTTACATAGATATTTCGCATCACCTTTATTGATTGCTTGAGCGATATTGTTAACTGATCCGGTCGCAAGTATTGCTATCGCGCTTTTTGGTCCTATTCCAGAAACGCTTATTAATTTAAGAAACAGATTCTTTTCTTCAACTTCTTTAAATCCATATAGTGTCAAAACTTCATCTTTGATATGAAGGTATAAATATACTTTGAGCACATCATCAATTTTAAATGAATAAGGTGTAGGAGTCACAATCTTATAACCTACATCATGGCAATCTAAGATGATTGAGTCTTTTCTTATTTCAACTATTTTTCCATATAAATATTCAAACATATATAAATCTCCTAATCATTAAATTCAAATGTAACTTTTCCGATTCTGACAAGATCTCCGTTTTTACATCCAATTTTCTTGAGTTCTTCTTCGACTCCCATTTCTTTTAATTTCTTCGCAAATCTGAGCACAGAATCTTGTGCGTTTTCATTGAAAGTTCTCATCATTTCATCAATCTTTTTACCACTAACTACATATACTAATTCTTGGTAATCCATTGATACTTCAAATAGTTTTTCTGGTTCATCTTTAAACCCATATTCAACTACTTTATTTGAAGTTGTATTTACCATAACTTCATTAGATATTTCATCTAATAAATCCGCAACTTTATATATTAGATTACCTAATCCTACATTCATCATTGCGCTTATTTCAATTATATCTGGTTCTTTATTATAAGCTTTCTTATAGTCTTTAATAAACGCCTTTTTATTAGATTCAAATAATTCAGAATCATTCTTGTTAATAACGATAACTTCTTTCTTATTTAGAATATTTTCATCATACAATTTAAGCTCATTTCTAATAGCTTCATAATCCTTAAATAATGAGCCTTCAGTCTTAGATCCGTCTAAAACATGAATTATTACTCTAGTTCTTTCTACGTGCTTTAAAAACTGAAAGCCAAGGCCTAAACCAGATGATGCTCCTTCAATTAAACCAGGTAAATCAGCACATACAAATGATCTTCCATCTTTCACATCAACCATGCCTAAATTAGGTTCTAATGTAGTGAAATGATACGCCGCAATTTTAGGTCTAGCTTTACTGATAACTGATATAATAGTCGATTTTCCAACAGATGGAAATCCAACTAATCCCGCATCAGCTAAAACTTTTAATTCTAGTCTTATATCTAATTCTTTAGAGCTTTCTCCAGGTTCCGCAAACTTTGGTGCTTTATTTCTAGCGTTTGCAAATTGAGCGTTTCCTCTTCCACCTTTTCCGCCTTTTAAAATGATCCTTTTTTCATCTGCGACAGTTAAATCAGCTAATAGTTCACCTGTAGCCTGATTAAAAATTTGAGTTCCTAGAGGCACTTCTATAATAGTGTCTTTACCGCTCGCTCCAGTCATATTTTTAATCTTGCCATTTTCACCGTTTTCTGCCGCTATTTTCTTTCTATATCTTAAAGGCAATAATGTGTTTTCACTGGTTTTCGCAACGAATATAATAGATCCACCATTGCCACCATCTCCTCCAGATGGTCCACCTTTTTCCATATATTTTTCATGTCTGAAACAGACAGCACCATCGCCACCTCTTCCAGACACTATTTTAAGAGTTGTTTCATCAATAAACATAATTGTTCACAATTATTAAATTTAGATTAATAATTTCCTTTCTAAATTCTAGTCAGTTAATTTTACATTGATAGTTTTAAGTTCTGATTCTAAAGAATCATTATTAAACTCACTATTAGATTTAGCTGTAACTGATAATTTATATTTTTTATTTTCGAATGTGTAATCAGTAAATACATCCATTAATTTGAATTCATCTATAGTTACTTCTTTAGTATCTAATAATTCACCTTCATAACTATATAACTTAACAATAAATATAGTTGAATTATCATCGTGACTAAATGATATAGAATGAGTTTCTCTATCAAATTTTAGATTATATGGAGTCTTTAAATCTTTCTTTAATATAACTTCTTTTGTTATTACAGTAGATGAAATGTAATCAGTATCATCATTTTCAGGAACAATATTAATTTCATATTTATATCCTTCTTTAAATAATGATTTAGATAATGTTACAAATTCTGTCTCTGTATTAATCTTATATTCTTTATAGAAATATAAAGATTTAATTTCATCATCATATTTATATACAGTAACTATGTATCTAGTTGCGTTTTCAATAAGTGATAAATTATATGAGTCTAGAGTTTCAGTTAAAGTGATATCATCATCGAAATAATAAAGCTCTAATTCAGTTTCTTTATTATCATAATAATCATTTCCAAAGGCTTCTACTTTTATATTATTTAATCCTTTATTTAAATGAGTAGATAATGTTAGATAATATAGATTACCTTCAGTTTCAAATTCGGTATAATTTGAATCATTAATAGTTACTTTATATTCTTTTACATTATCAATCTTTTCAAAATATAATCTTGATGTATCTTTATCTATTTCCGCTCTTAAAGTAGAAAGGCTTCCTGATACTTCATAATATAAATCAGAGTCTTTTGAATTATAAATTGAACTTGATACAGTCTTATATGCTTCATTAAATGAAGATACCGATAAAATATAATAATATTTACCTGGACCGAATAAACCATTTAAATCAATATCAAATGATTTTGATGATTTATATGTCTTTTCATATACATTATTATCATGTTCATCATAGAAATTGATTTCATATGTATCAGCGTTAGTAGTAACTGGAATTGATAATAAATTTTCTGATAAGGATGGAGCCGCAACTACTAAATCGCTACTTACTTCATGATAAACTTTATTATAATGTATTGGTTTAGCCATTTTTAATCCAGATAAGTTAGATGCGGTTACACTGATTGTATATTTACCAACTTCTACTAGTTTAGACGCTTCAATTGTATATTCATTAGTTGGATTATTAGCGGATAAAACATCACCATTAAGTGAAATTGTATAGAAATTAGTTACAGTTGATGAACCATTTAATAAAGGTGATTCATATGATAATTTTAAGTCTCCACTGCTTAATAATTCAGTTGTAACACTATTATCAGTTACAGATAAGACTTTAGTATTATCATATAAACTATTTATATCTGAAATAATCACAGGTTTCTCTTGAATAGTAGTATGACCAAATATATCAGTTGAAACTATATTTCTTAAGAATATAGATGATATAAATGTATCGATTTCACTATCATCTAATCCATAGATAGTTCCGACACTAATACTCATATTTTCTATATTCTTTGCGCCCATAATCTGTAAAGAATCATATAATGCATTAATTTCAGAATCATCAATAGTATTGTTACTTAAATTAGCTTCATTAAAATCAGTTTTATATGTGATTTCATTAGATGCCATAGAATCTAAGTATTTATCATTATAATCGCTATCATCGATACTTTCTTTGAATTTCTTTGCGATATTTAATCTTATGATTGATGAATCTAGTAAACTATTAAAGTTAGTTTCATTCATATTAATTAATAATTCACTTGATAAATTATTAATATCAATTAACTTAATACTATTAAATAATTTAGTTAATTCATCTGATTTAATTAATGGTAATGATTTAGTATTTAATTCTTTAGTTTCACTATCATATACATAATTAATTCTTCTAATTAACGCATCATATTCAATGGCTTCTTCAGGAATCATAAATGAATAGCTATTATCAACCATATATTTTATTAATTGATTAGATAATGTGTAATGCATAATTGATGAAGATAGTAAAGAGCTAATTTCAGATGATGATAAAGAATTTAATGCGTTTAATGGGTCATTTGATATATTAGATAATTCTAATAAATCTAAAGAGTTAACTAAAGATATGATTTCAGTTTCGCTTAAATCATAGGCAGGATTAATATTGTATTCTAAATTTGTCTTATCATATTGAACACTATTCTTTTCTGAAATAATTGATGTTGGATAGATAATACCACCTGATAAGCTAAAGCTTTCACTCTTATCTAATAAATAATTAGACATAGTAAGTTTTAATATATTAGATGATAAAATTACTTCTATTTCTTTATTTGTTGGATAGATTGTGCTTGTATCATTTAATGCTTTTATTGCGTTAACTGTATCATTAGATAATGATTCTGTATCAAGTCTACTTAATCCAATAATAAACTTTCTTAATTCATCTTTATTAATGATATATGAATGATCTAGATTATAACTTGAATAGTTCTTATATAGTTTAGGAGTCGATCCATTTGATTCAAGAACTAGTGAAGAATATGGTACATAAATTCTGAACGCATCTGTCTTAGTGTTCATTAGATAGTTAGATAGAGACGCTCTAATGATAGTTGAATCTAATATATAATCGCAATTCAATTTATCATCTTTAATAGATGCTTTATTGACCATTGTTTTAAATACTTCAAATATCTTGTTTCCCGTAGATGATAAATCAGTTCCATCAAAATATGATATCGCTGTAACTAATTTTTCTACTTCTGAGTCACTAATTAATATAGTAGATTTTAGATTGTTTGAATCATCTAATGCAAGTTTAGAAGTACTAAAATCTAGATAGTTAATATCATCATTTTCAATTGTATTTTCAGGAATAATGATATTCATTGATGACATATTCATATTCGTGATTAAGTCTGTGATAGTCGCTTTAATGATTTCTGAATCTAAAACTACAGATATTTCTTTTCTACCATTAACTTCTCTATTTAATTGTTTAATAGCGCTAAATGAATTATCACTATTAGACATATTCTTATAGTCGAAATAGTTAAGTGATTTAATAAATGTCTTAAGTTCCGCTTTAGAAATCATATAAAGTGGATCAGATTCATCACTATCAAAATCTGTATACTCAACTAATACATTAGAAGGTATCACTAAAGTATTCGATGATGATTCATCAAATACACTTGATAATTTGCTTGTTAGAGTTGCGTTAATTAAATATGATGATGTGATTGAATTTAAATCTTCATCAGGCATTGATGTAACATTTGAGATGAAATCTAAAGATAAGTTATCTAGATTACCACTTTCACCAAATAAAACAGTAAATCCATTTAACATATTCTTTAATTCATCATTATTTAATATGTAGTATTCAACTATAGAAGTAGTTCCATCTTCATTTTCAAATTCTTTTGTTAAAGTTTCAGTTAATGATACATATTGAGTTAGTGTATCATCATAATATGATTTCACAAATTCGATAGCTTCTATATCTTTAATTTTAGATGAGAAAGTCGCTCTTATGATTGTAGATTTTAATAACTCATCTATTTCATCATTTTCAATTGAAGTCATTAAAGATAGAATATCTGTTCCTTCTTCACTTGAAGACATATTAAATATCTTAGATATTAATTCTTTACATGCATCTATACTATGGATTAAATTATATAATTCGCCATAGTTAACTACATTACCTAATTCATCATATGTTGTATACCATTTATCACTATCCTCATTAAACGGAACAGATAATACTTCATTATTAAAATTAGATATAATAGAAACCATTGTAGGTCCTAAAATAGATGAATTTTCTACATCTAATGGATTAACATTTGCGATACCATAGATTAAATAAGAAACATTAGATGATAAATCATTTAAGCTTGTTGCGCCCTTTTCTTTAGCGCCATCTAAAATATCATCAAATATACCTACAAATGATAATATTTCATCTTTAAATGATTGTTTTTCACCTAGATCATCTGATACTTTAATTTTAAAAGTATCACTAGACATAGATTCAATTAGTTCAGTTAATAATGGTTTTAAACATGTATCCTCTAAATTAGATACTAACTTTAATTCAAAACATGCATCAATTATTGGTTTTAGTATAGTAGTTAATACTTGTTCATCATCAGAATTATCATCAAATAATATTTTATCGATAAATGATTTGTTTTCTTCAGTTGAAGAATCACTATTATTAGTGCTTGTATTGATATATTTAATAATATCTGATTTGATAAACGCATCAACCAGATTAGGAACCTTAACTTTAACTTCTTCATTCCAATTGATATTATCGCTGAATAAGTTTTCACTTGTTAGATACTTATTGAATTTTTCATTATTCTCAAGTGATACTGATAACATTTGTACAAATATATCAAATACACTTTGTAAGAAAGTTAATTCAGATAAATCAGATAATAAAGTATTCATCATCTGTGATACTTTGTCTAGATCTAATTCTTCAGTTGTTTCTTTACCAGAATATTTATTAATTAAAGTATTTAGATCAAGATCTTCTTGAGTGTAGTTTGACATATCAAATACAATCTTGAATATTGTAGATATATCTTCTTTTAAATCTATAGAATTGATTAATGTATCGATATAAGATTTAGCTTCAGGATTGTTTAAATCTACTTCATTTAATCTATATTTTTCAATGAAGTTATTTAATACATTCTTAAATAGATATGAAGTTAGTATCTGACCACCTAAATCAATGATATTTAATTTCTTAGCCGCATCTAGCACTTTCTTTCTTGGTGCTTCTACTCTAGATAAGAATTCAGCATAGGTTTCAGTATCTTTCTTATATCCAAATATATTAACTATATCAGCTAAATTATCTTCATTATTAGATGTATTATTATTCAAATTGGCGATAGTTTTATTTAGATAATCGCCTAATCCTAATTCAAATAATCCACCCAAAAGTTTACCAAAACTAGATAAATCTTGAGTAAAATCAGTTGAATATAATTGATTTAATAATTCTTTATTAGTTAAATCTATTGCGGTAATCTGATCAGCGTAGTTTTCAACAAGCACATTTGTTCCTACAACTAATAATACTTTCATCAACCTAACATTAGATAGATTATCAAACGCTTTTTCTACTCTCGCAGATTTAATTTTTGTATAATCTATTTTATTTTCTTCATTATATATTTCATCATCTCCAACTATATATAAAACAGCTTGGAATACACTATTTAAGTCAGAGATCATGTTAACTTTAATATCTAAATTAGATTCAGAAGATTCATCTTTTACTTTATAATTTACATATACTAATTCATCAAAACATTTATAGAGTGCATTAGTTGATTCACCAGTATTTTTATCTGTAATAGTGATTGATTTAGCGCTTTTAACTAAAAGGTTATCATTCCATACACCATTTATTACGCCTACAGTATCAATAAATGGTTTGATGTTATTTACTAATATTGAGATTATTTTCTCGTTTGTTTCATTATCTGTATTAGTAGAAGAGTTTCCTTCTTCTCCATCTAAATATTCAATTCTAAAATCATTATTTTTATTAGATAAATGTTCTATATTATATTCTTGAACTTCACTTGTTACTACATTTTCTAGATTCTCTTCTACTGCTTCAGTTTCGCCAGTATATTCAATTAATACGAAGAATCCAGAGAATATAACCATAATAACGAACGATTTTGCTAAACCATTTAATAAGCCTAAAAGACCGCCTATTAAGCTGTCTTTATTGGCTTTATTAAATTCTTTTTTACCTTTTAAGAAGATATTATAGATAAATAATCTAAGAATCAATCTACATAGAGGCATGATTATTAAGAAGTATAATATGATCCATGCTACTTTAATCGCATATATAACAAGCGAATCAACGAAAGCTTTAACATAGTCAGTATCTAAATTGAGTTCATTGTTCTTAGATAAATAATAATTGGATATCTTCGCACTTAAATCTTTAAATGTTACTGTATCAATAGATGTTTCATTGATTACTATCTTTTCTAGTTTCGCAGGTAAGCCAAAAAAGCTAGATTCATATATTTTTTCTGCGATGAGATTGACAGTCAAAATGAATAGTAATAAGAATCCAACATTCATTATTAAAACCCATAATGATTTTCTAAATCCTTTCTTTAATCCTCCTAAAAATGAAAATAGGATAGGAATACATAAAAGTATATATAAAACTAATGATATTAACCACTTAAAGTCAACGATAAAATTTATTACTTTTTCCATAAATCTTAATCCTTTTTGTTAATATATTTTGATAATTCATCCCATTCCTTAATTGTTAAATTAGTTTTAGGGACTATATAAATTAGTGAATCTTCTTTATTTTTACTTCTAAATTGATAGAAATGAGGTAGTTTAACAACTTTCATTTCTTTATAGTTAATCTTTTTTAAATCCTTATGATAGAAGATTCTCATTTCAATTTCATTGAATTCTATATTGAATTCTTTTTCTCTAGATGCGAGTGAATTTAACGCTATCTTCATATTGTTTCTATTTATAAAATATATAACTAACACAACGAAGAGTGTTATTACTTCTATCGCAATACCTTGTAGTATTTGGCTCTCAGTAATATAGATAGTTGATGCGGTAGAACCTATAACTAGCACAACTATTTCAAGCAAGAGAAGGTTTTTAATAAATAAGTCTTTATAATAATCATGGATCATCTTGTCATTTAGAATGACAGTAGTTTTTCTTGAATATGATGTAGATTCAAGATTTTCTATTTCTTTATTATCTTCATCCATTTACAATTACCTCCTCTTCTACTAGTTTCTTAATAGAATATTTATACAAATTATTAATAAACTCTTTTTCTATATCTAATAAATCTAACTTATCTATTTTTGGTATAAATTCATTTAGTTTATTGATACATTCACTAAGCGCTAAATTATTATATCTATAGTCATAAATTGTCATATCTAATTTAACTAGTAAATCATCTTTGTTCTTTTTTAAATTAAAATAATTTTTATATTCTTTAGACGCTACAATCCACCTACAATCAGTCTTGTTTATTAAATAATATAAAAACATCATACTGATATTAAGTTCTCTATATACTTCTGGATAAATATTCATATATGGATGAATCTCTTTAACTAGTTTAAAAGGATCTTCATCTTCTTTTTGAAATAAATTCATTGTTCCATATAAAATAAATGGATATTTATTTGTACAACCATTAGGTAGTTCTAAATAGTCATTAGATATGATATCTTCATCTATTTCTTCTATTAAATATCCAGTTTCAGATAGCTTTTGTAGTTTTAATTGGTTTAATACCGCATGTTTAATAGAATCATATTTATTCATTAATTTAATATTTAGTGCGTCATTAAATACGCCATTTATATTTAAAGGTAGTCCATTAGATAAGAATAAAGATAGGTTAACTATCCCAAATGATAAAAAATCAAATTTAAAATTACCATTTAAGAATAAAGATAAAAAGAATGCGGTTAAAGTTAAAAGAGATATGAATACATTCATTAATGATCCGCCATATAAATATAATCTATATTTGGCGTTATCATATTCAGAATTAGGTTTATATGACATTAAGCATTGTCCTAAAACAAAAGCTTTAACAAAAGATATTTTTAATTTATCGTTTATATAATGAAATTTAAACCATAAAACTTGAAATGAAACTAAATGATATCCTGACATGATTCCAAATAAATAATGACCAAATTCATGGAATATTATTCCAAAGAAAAATGCGAGTGGCAAAGATATTACTACTTCGAGAATATATGTAAGATAATCAGGAGTAATTAAATAAAAGCCAAAAGAAACGCTATAAATGGCGATAAATACGATATTTAATATAGATACAACTAGAGATAATTTTCTTGTATTAAAATCCTTGTTCATTATATAGCCTCTTTTTATATTTAATATTATAATATCAAATATAAATTTTGTCGATATAAAGAAAAGAATATTAAATCTATAAAAACATCATCTAAAGTATGAAAAAAACCACTAAAAAGTGGCTTTTCCAATGTACATAAAATTAATTAAGCTTCTACTGGATATACTGAAACTTGTTTTTTAGTTTTTCCAACGCGTTCATATTTAACTACGCCGCAAACCTTAGCGAATAATGTATCATCGCTTCCTTTTCCAACGTTTTCACCAGGAAGAACCTTAGTTCCTCTTTGACGATAAATAATTGAACCAGCATTGCAGTATTGTCCGTCACCTAATTTAGCGCCAAGTCTACGTCCAGCTGAGTCTCTACCGTTCTTAGTAGAGCCAACACCTTTATGTGAGGCTAAGCAAATTAAGTTTCTGAAATTAAATAACATTTTGTTTACCCTCCTTATTCTTGACTAGCTTCTTTAACTTCTGCTTTAGACACTTTTC
>CALCVH010000128.1 GCA_937907585.1 uncultured Bacillota bacterium
TGGCCATATATTTAAGGGACTATTTAAAATAATAAAAAAGTATAAGATTAAAGAAAAATAATATAAAATATTATGTGTATAGATTAAATAAAAGGAAATACTACTATGATTAGTGAACTTGGACAGATGTTTTCAAGACTTATAGGTACCGTTGCGGTTATCCTTGTCGTAGCGGCCTTTGTCGGAAGCAGCCAACTGTTTTATAAATTTAATAAAAAAGGCCTTAAATGGTTATATATCATACTTTTAGGTGTATTAGGTGGTATATTTGGTATTTATGGTAATATATCAGGATTTGACTTAAATGGCGCTGTTGTATCAGTTAGAGATATGGGACCGATGTTGTCAGGATTTGTAGGTGGACCAATCGCAGGATTAATCGCTGGAATAATCGCTGGTGTTCATAGATTGACCATGGGTGGTGTAACTGTATATGCATGTATAGTTGCGACATGTTCAATTGGCTTAATGTGTGGTTTTATATCTATTAAGTTTCATAAATTCATAGAAAAACCTTATTTCGCATTATTAACTAGCGCATTAATGGAAACTTTCCATTTAGGAGTAGTGCTCCTAATGGTTAGACCATTCGATACAGCGCTTGATATCGTTAAATCGATCGCTATTCCATTTATCGCTGTTAATGCGTTAGGTTTCGCTCTTATGATAACAATAATGAACTATATAGAAAAACAGCGTTCCTTAGCTGATGAAAGAGCGAAACTTAAATCAGAACTCGAAGTTGCGACTGTAATTCAACATTCATTGTTACCTCAAATAAATGAAACATATCCTGGATGTAAAAACATAGAAGTTGACGCATTTATGGAACCCGCAAAAGAAGTTGGTGGTGACTTTTATGATGTATTCTATGTTGATTCAGACCATATAGCTTTCGTAATTGCGGATGTATCTGGTAAAGGCGTTCCTGCAGCACTATTTATGGCAACAGCCAAGATAATCTTACAAAACTGTGTAAGAGATATGAATGATTTACCTAAAGCTATTGAAACCGCTAACTATGCATTATGCGCTAGAAATGAAGCAGAAATGTTCGTTACTGCGTGGATTGGAGTACTCGACTATAATACTGGTGAACTTCATTTTGTGAGTGCTGGACATAATCCTGCAGTATTAGTAAATGATAATGGTCCAGAATATTTAAGAGTAAAAAATGGATTTGTCTTAGGTGGCATGCAGGGGATGAAGTATAGAGAAAATGTATTAAATCTATCTGATGGAGATACAATATTTGTCTATACTGATGGTGTTACTGAAGCTGAAGATAAGAATCATAACCTATTTACTGAAGAAAGATTAATCAAAGTATTTAAGAATAAAGGTGAACAAAATCCTGAAGAAATCATTAAAGATGTTAAAAATTCTATAGATGTATTCATTAACGGAAATAGTCAATTTGATGATATGACTATGTTGAGTTTTAGATGGAAAAAAGAACAATAATTATATATATTTGAATAATAAAAAATTAGATAAATATGACTTAGGTATTTTATCTAATTTTTTACTAAAAAAGTGCTTGCATACTTCATAAATTTATCCTATAATTAAGCCAAGAAAACATTAGGAATTCGCATTTTTCTATATGTAAAAATTAAGATTATTTTGTTTCAAAAAAAATAATTTTTAGAAAAAAATATTTCGTTTAAAAAAATAAAAAGTTGAACGAGATTTTTTTATACAAAAAATTAAATTGATTAAAAAAATAAAGGAGATAAATAAAAAAATGAAAAAAGTAAATGTAATTGTTATTGATAAGAAAACTTTAGAATTATCAGAAAACGCTAATAAAGGTGATATTATCGATTTAGAAGAAATTCAAGAAATAGATTTTTCTTATCTTGAAAAAATAATTGATGAAGGAAAAGATAAAATTTATCAAGAAAAAATTTCTGA
>CALCVH010000129.1 GCA_937907585.1 uncultured Bacillota bacterium
TTTAGATATTTCATCAATGTGAGATTCGCCAAAAATCTTATAATCTTTACCGTTATCAGGACAATGGAAATAAGACATGTTTTCTACTATTCCTATGATCTCTTTATCTAACATTGAAGCCATCTTAACACTCTTTTCAACTATTACTTTAGATAGTTCTTGTGGTGATGTGACTACAATTGCGCCATCAACATTTAAAGATTGAAATACAGTTAGTGGAACATCTCCTGTTCCTGGAGGCATATCAATTAATAATACATCTAGGTTTCCCCATGCGACATCTGTATAGAATTGTTTTACTAAAGATGAAATGATAGGGCCTCTCCATACGACTGGATCTGTTGGATTATCCAATATTAGATTAGCGCTCATTACTTTAATGCCTTTTTTAGATAGCTCAGGATTGATTCCAAGTTCAGTTCCTGTCGCTTTATTAGTTATACCAAAATATTTAGGAATTGATGGACCTGTAACATCCGCATCTAATATACCAACCGCATAGCCTTTTTTGTTTAATTCAACAGCGAGTAAAGATGTGACTAGGCTCTTTCCTACTCCACCTTTACCTGATAAAATTGCGAAAGTTTTTTCAAAATATGAGTGTTCATTTGGACTAACACTAAAATCTTTTGGTCCAAATTTTTCTTCAATCTTATCATCTAGTTTATCGCTCATATGTTCCCCCATAATACGTTCTATTCAATAAATAGATTATTTTATTAAAATAATTAAGTAAATCTACCCGATATATTTTAACATAATAAATTTAAAATTTATTAACAATCGTTCTATATCGCCTGTGAAGTAAAAATATACTATGGATGAAATAATCGCAATCACAAAACATATAAACATAAAATATAGAGCTCGTACATATTTTATTCTATTAATTATTAGGTTCTTTTCTTTTACAGTTAGTGTTTCACCTTGTTTATATTTCTTTACTATTTCTTTATATGTACTATTAGGTTCTTCTTTTTCTTCTATATAATCTTTTAATTCTCTATAAGAGATATTTGATTTATTCTCTTTATGTGGTCTAGGATAATTTATAATATCTATTTCCTTATAATCTATACTGTCTTTATTAAAATATGTTATTTTATTGTATTTGATTTTCTTTATTTCAAATTTAATTTGATTTCTATATCTTCTAGTCTCTTCAAAATAAGATTCTATCTCTTCGTATATATAAATATTGTTCATAATAGGTAAATATGAAATCACATTATCAAAAATATGTTCTATTATTTCTGTATCGATATAAAGAATATATAAAGACTTATTACTTTTAAAATATAGATTGTTTTCTATCAATAATGGATCTTTAAAACTATCTATATTTATA
>CALCVH010000130.1 GCA_937907585.1 uncultured Bacillota bacterium
ATCAGTAGGTGTAGCTAGATCAGTAAGACGTAGTACAGATGAATTCACTAGATTCTGCGTTATGTCAATTGATGGAAACTCACTCAAAGCCGACGGAAGTGGTAATATTCATTATTATGGTTTAGACTTCACAGATGAAACTTCTTCATATATAGATGGAGATACTATCCTTGGATACTTTGAAAAAGCTGGCGATAGTGAAGGCGAAGACGGAGCTGATGGTCTAGTAGATTATGTTAAGAGCATTACCTTTGGACCATATAAAACAGAAAACTTCTCAGGCGAAGGTGTAATAGTAGAAGTTAGAAATAAAGCATCAGAATATGTTGATGTTACTGATAATGATAACACTACTAACCCAATGCTTATCGACTTCCCAGCAACAAGATACGCTGTTGGTACTAAACTCAATAAAGAAATAACAATTTCAGATAATACAATAAACGATACATTAATAGAACTTGTATTCCCTGGTGATAACGCAAACTGGCAAGCAAGAGGAATCAAGATTTTAATCCAAGATTATGAAAATCCGGATAAATATATCGCTTTATATCTTTGGGGTTCATATTCAAATAGTGACGCAACAGGAGGCAACATATTAGCTGCCGCAGCTGGTACTTGGGAAAAGACAAGTGTTGGTCCTGATGTATATGCTGGTGACTGTGGCTTTGATACCGACAACTATAAGGGTACAGGTAAATTTGTAAAAGTAGGTAGCGACCTCCATGATGGTTCTGATGGTAGCGACCCATCAGATGGATGCTTCCTAAATACTAGAGAATACGGACATGAGAGAACTCACTTAACTTTATCAAGCACTTCAGTTTGTACACTAAAAGTTAAGTTTGATTACGAAAGAGGAACACTATACGTTAATAACGTTCGTATTCGTGATTTTAAGAATTATTCTGCAGACGGCGAACATTACTTTGATGGATTCACAGATGGTAAAGTATTGCTTTCTGTTGGTGTAATTAGATCAACAAAAAGAAGTACTGATGAATTCACAAAATTCTGTATTGTGAATGTTGATAAACACGCTGGCGCTATTGCTCCTCAATCTAGATTAATTGCTAGTGGAAACACAGCTCTTCCAACTCCAATTAACTATAGTTTATTTGAAGGCGAAATAGATACTGATGCAAACTTAAGTTTCAATATCACTGATCCACTCGGAAATACAGTATCAAATTACACTAAATCAAGTTATAACTTTGATTTAGTTGGTACATATAGTGTTGAATATCTTGCTGATGGAGCATCTATTGGTACTACAAGATTAACCAATGCTTCTAAAGATGACCAAGGTAATTTAACAGAAATAGTATCATTCAAATTATCAGACAATTTATATTACGGTAGAGTGTTAACTCTTGCAGATTTCATCTTAAAACTTGATGAAATCACACCAATCACTCAAGCATCTATCACTATTTCTAAAGGCGATGAAGTAATCACAACAATTAATAATGCTGATCAAAATTGGAAATACACTTTAGAAACTAAGGGTGAATTAACATTCCTTGTTACAAACGATAATATTACACTTAAAGCTAAAGCAACTGTTCTCTCAAGTATTTATCCATCTGCACAAATAGAACATGGAAGTGTATCTATTAATGGTGGAGGTGATTCAACAGTATTATATGCTGGCTCAAACGATTTATTAATCACTCCTGATAATGGCTATAGACTTAAATCACTAGTAATAGGTGGAGTAGATGTAACAGAAGATGTATTTGAAGGAATGTATAGCTTAAACTTATCAAGTGCTGATGATAATGTTACATATACTGTAGAATTTGAAAGAGTACCATCACATACTGTTACATTTAAGGTTGATGGAGAGACTATTGGAACTGTTAATGATGTTACTGAAGGAACACTATTAAGAGACATTGATTCTCCAGTTATACCTGCAAAAGATGGTTATGAAATAGTAGGTTGGAACGTTAAAGATACTCAAGCTATAACATCTGATACTATTGTTGAAGCTGTATACGAATTAAAGAGTTATACAATTACATTCAACACAGATGGTGGCACACAAATTGCGCCAAAACAATATACAGCTTTAGAAACTGTTAATGAATTTAATGAAGTTCCAACTAAGACTGGATATGTATTTGAAGGCTGGTATTTAGGCAATGAAAAGTATGTATTTGGTAATAAATTAACAGAAGATATTGTTTTAACTGCTAAATACAGTGTACAAAAGATAAAAGTTACTATTAAGAGTGAAGGATTTAATGATGTAGTAATTAGTATTAACTACAACACAGCATTCTCATCTAGTCAACTAGAGAGTAAATCTGGTTATACATTTAAAGGTTTATTTACAGACGAAGCATTATCTAAAGAATATAAGAACTCAAAATTAACTCAAGACACTACTCTTTATGCTTCTTATCAAAAGAACGCAAAGAAAAAAGGATGTAAATCAAGTATCGCTGATGGTGGATTAGCCCTAATTATGTTATTAACATTCGCTACTTCATCAATAGCGTTAATATCTAAAAAACAAAGACTTAATTAACTGAATTTGGAGTAAATATAATGATTAAACATACTTCAGTAAGTTACTACGGATTAAACTACGTAGAACATGCGCAAAAAGATTTTGAAGAAATGAAGAATCACGGTTGTGACACCGTGATTCTAGCCATAACTGAATTTGATATGGATTTCTGGTTCCCTAATATTAACGCAATAGTTAAAGCCGGTCATGAAGTTGGCTTACGTGTGATTGCGGATACATGGGGAATTGGAAAATACTTTGGAGGTGAACAAGTAAGTTTGTTTTTACAAAATAATATTCACCATCGTCAAGTATCAGCTCAAACTGATGAAGTATTAAATGCAGCATGCTTCACATCCAATGCATTTAGAGATTATTTTACAAATATATGTATTAAACTTGCGAAAGAAACAGAGATTGATGGATTCTTCTGGGATGAACCACATTACGCACTTCCAAGAGCGAACACATCTATATCTTATGGCGCAGGTGAAGATTGGGCCTGTAGATGTCCTGAATGTAAAAAGAAATTCATGGATTACTACGGCTATGAAATGCCAAGAATATTAACAGACGATGTTAAAAACTTCCGTTGGAGAGAAGCATTAAAAACTTTAGCAGATATTTCAAAAGCACTTAAAGAAATAAGACCAGAATTAGAAATCACAATCTGTGTTCACGCAACTAACCAATCATATTATTGTACAGAACTAAGAGGATATGATAACTGGGATATGGTTGCGGCCTGTCCATATTTTGATGTCTTAGCAACTACTATCATCGATTGGACAAAACCAGAAAGCTTCTTTAAGAGCATTACAGAAAGAACTGTTAGAATCGCCCACAAATATGGAAAAGAAGCAGAACGATGGATTCAAGGTTACAGCACTCAACCAGAAGACTTTAACCAAATTGATAAGGTTGTTGATCTATATGAAAGCATGGGCGTAGATAGACTAGGCACTTGGACATATAGAGGCGGACTAGGAACTAGTTGTTCAGCAAAAGATCCTATAAAGCTATGGGATAGAATTGGCGAAAACTATAAAAGAGTATTAAACAAAAAGAAATAAAAATAAGTAGAAAATACTTAAAAACAATTTAAAAAAGGAGAAAACATGAAAACAAAAAAGACGTTTATTTTATCTTTATTTGTTGCGAGTATCGCACTATGCCTATTCTTTGGCTTAGGTGCTAAAGCAAGCGTTAAAGCTGAAGCTACAAGCACAAATAAAGACACTTTTGCAAGTTACTTTACCGCTGTTGGTGATAACGGACTTGTAGATCACGTTAAAAGTATTTCTTATGGCGAATTTACTGCTGACAATTTCTCTGGTGGTGGTATTAAAGTTGAAGTAAGAAACAAAGCACAAGAATATGTTGATATTACTGAAAACGACAATTCTACTAACCCAATATTAATCAACTTGCCAAGTGTTAAATATTCAACTGGTGTTAAGTTTAATGGCACTATTGATTTATCAGACAACATTACAGATGATTCTACTTTATTAGAACTCGCATTTGTTGGAGATGATAATAACTGGCAAGCAAGCGGCTTTAAGGTTGTTATTGAAGATGCATCTAACCCTGACAAATATATTACTTTATTTGTTTTAAGAGCATATGACAACACAGATGCAACTGGCGGATCACTATATGCTTGTGCAGTAGCATCTTGGGAAACAACAAACCCTAACTCTATGTATGATGCTGGATTTGATACTGATGATTATAAAGGTAGTGCAAAATTTGTTAGAGTTGGTGATGGTACAAATGATGGTTCTGGCGGATCAGACCCATCAGATGGATGTTTCTTAGATTACAAAGAATATGGACATGAACAAGCAGGAACAAAGAGCAACCCAGTAACATTAAGTAGGACTTCTGCTCAATCATTTAAGATCCAATTCAACAATGAAACTGGTGTATTATCAGTGTCTGGTGTTCGTATCCGTAAATTCTCTAAGTTCTCTGCTTTAGTTCCAGCCGATAATAGCGGAAGCGCTGCAAAGACTTATGGTAGTAACGTATTTGATAGATTCTCTCAAAACAAAGCTAAAGTATCTGCTAGCGTTATAAGATCAGTTAGACGTAGTACAGATGAATTTACTAAATTCTATATTATGAATATCGATGGAAATTCACTCAAAGCTGATGAAAACAATAACATCAGTTACAACGGATTAGACCTTACAAGCCCGCTTGAAGTATCTAGAGATAAAGTTGTAACAAGCTTCAAAGCTGTAGGTGACGAAAACTTAGTTGATTATGTAAAGAGCCTATCATATGGAGATTTCACTGCAGATAAATTCTCTGGCGGTGGATTAATGGTAGAAGTTAGAAATAAAGCATCAGAATATGTTGATGTTACTGATAATGATAACACTACTAACCCTATGCTTATCGATTTCCCTAATGTGAAATATTCTGCAGGTGTTAAGTTCAACGCACCTATCGATGTTTCTGATAACACCCTATATGACACATTAATTGAAGTAGCATTCCCAGGAGCTAACGATAACTTCCAAGTAAGAGGATTTAAAGTTGTTGTTGAAGACGCTACTGATCCAACTAAATACATTTCATTATATATTTGGAACGCATATGGAAATACAGACGCATTAGATAGCAGTAAATCAAGCATCTTAGCAACCGCGTCAGCATCTTGGGAAACAACAAATCCAAACGCAATCAGCAGCACTGCATTCGATACTGATGACTACGATAATAACGGTACTGCAGACGATGGATGCTTAGTAGTGGTAGGCAACTATAATAGTACTGGTGATAGTAGCGAAGGTAAAGAAATATGCTGGATTAACGCTGGTGGTCCTCATGGACATAGAGTTACAAGCATCA
>CALCVH010000131.1 GCA_937907585.1 uncultured Bacillota bacterium
GCAGGATTGTATTCAGATAAAATAAACAATTTAGTATCTAAAACTAAATATAATGTTATACCTAGAAAAGGTGAATATTGTTTATTAGATAAAGAATTCTCATATATTACTAATACTACTCTTTTCCAATTGCCTACAAAAATGGGTAAAGGTATTTTAGTTGCGCCCACAACTCATCATAATATCTTAGTTGGACCAACTGCCTTAGATATGGATGATAAAGATGATACTGACACAACTTATGAAGGATTAAAAGAAGCTTGGGATAAAGCATTATTAACAGTTCCTAATCTTCCAAGAGGTGGAATCATTACTCAGTTTAGCGGTATTAGATGTCATATAGATGCTGATGATTTTGTGATAGGTTTTAGTGAAGTAGAAGGATTTTATAACTGTTTAGGTATTGAATCACCTGGTCTCGCATCATCTCCAGCAATCGCTAAACATGTAGCGATGGAAGTATCTAAATATCTTAATCTAACAGAAAATAAGAACTTCATTAAAACACGTAAAGCAATTAAACATATAAGAAACATGAACGATAAGGAACTTGAAGACGCAATAAAAGAAAATCCTTTATATGGTCATGTTATATGTAGATGTGAAGTTGTGAGTGAAGCTGAAATTGTTGAAGCTATTAGACGTAACCCAGGCGCAAAAGATATGGATGGTATAAAAAGAAGAGTTAGAGCCGGAATGGGAAGATGTCAAATGGGCTTCTGTACACCAAAGATTATGGAGATTCTTTCAAAGGAATTAAATATATCTTTAGAAGAAATAACTAAGAAAGGCGGAGATTCATACCTCTTAGTTGAAAGGACTAACGAATAATGGATAAGTATAGATTAGTTATAGTAGGTGGCGGACCTGCAGGATTAGCTGCGGCAATCGCTGCTTATGACAAAGGCGAAAGAGATATTATAATTCTAGAAAGAGAAGCTAAACTAGGCGGTATTCTAAATCAATGTATTCATAATGGATTCGGACTTCATACATTTAATGAAGAACTAACTGGACCAGAATACGCTGAACGTTTTATAGTTGAAGTTAAAAATAGAAATATTAAATATTTATTAAATACTACAGTAATTAATATCACTGAGGATAAAGATATTAGAGCCTTATCATCTGATGGTTTATTGACTATTAAAGCTGATGCGATAATATTATGTTGTGGATGTAGAGAAAGACCAAGAGGCGCAATCAATATTGCGGGCGCAAGATGTGCAGGAATTTATTCAGCTGGTACAGCTCAAAAGTTAGTTAATATCGATGGAGTTATGCCTGGTAAAGAAGTAGTAATATTAGGATCTGGTGATATCGGATTAATCATGGCTAGACGTATGACTTTTGAAGGCGCAAAAGTTAAAGCCGTTGTAGAACTCATGCCTTATTCGTCTGGACTTAATAGAAATATAGTACAGTGCCTAAACGATTTTGATATACCTCTATATTTTTCTCATACTGTAGTTGATATTAAAGGTAAAGATAGAGTTGAAAGCGTTGTGATCGCAGAAGTAGATGAAAGATTAAATCCTAAGATGGAAACTGCATATGAAATCAAATGCGATACATTATTATTATCAGTTGGATTATTACCAGAAAACGAACTCGCTAGAGGTGCTAAAGTTGCGCTATCAAGAATCACAAGAGGCGCAATTGTAGATGATAATTTAATGACATCTATCGATGGCATATTTGAATGTGGCAATGTTCTACATGTTCATGATTTAGTAGATTTCGTTAGCTTAGAAGCTAAAGAAGCTGGAATTAAGGCTGTTGATTATATCAATTCAGGTAGTAATAAACATTACGAAAAAATCGAAATTAAAACTACTGATGGAGTTAGATACTGCGTTCCTGAATTAATTTTAAAAAATGAAGATTATTCTCCATTATCACTCAAGATGAGAGTATCTAATGTCTATAAGAAAGTTAAACTAGAAGTAAAGTGTGATGATGAAGTAATCTATTCTAGAATGAGACCAGTTGTAGCGCCTGGTGAAATGGAAAAGATAGATTTAAAATCTGAACAGGTTTTGAAACTTAAAAACGCTAAAGAAATTAATATTTATCTAAGGAGGATGGAATAATGAGAGAATTCATTTGTATCTGTTGTCCACTTGGCTGTCACCTAACTGTTGATGATAGCGATAAAAATAATATTATTGTTACAGGTAACACTTGTCCAAGAGGCGCTAAATATGGTAAAGATGAAGTGCTTAATCCTACTCGTATGGTCACTTCAAGCGTAAAAGTCACTGATGGAATTGAAAGAGTAGTTAGTGTTAAAACTAGTGAACCTATTCCAAAAGGATTGATATTTGATTCTTTAAAAGAACTTAAAAAAGTTAATATCACCGCTCCAGTATCTATTGGAGATGTGGTTATTAAGAATGTGCTAAATACTGGCGTTGATTTTATCGCTACAAGAAATGTGGAGAAAATGTAATGACAGAAAAATATGTTCTAGCTTTAGACCAAGGTACTACTTCATCTAGAGCGATAGTGTTTAATAAGAATGGTGAAATTGTTGGCTTAGCACAACAAGAATTTGAACAGATATATCCAAAACCTGGATGGGTTGAACATGATCCTAAAGAAATACTATCAAGCGAGATAGCTTCTTTACAGATGGCTCTAATTCGTGCAGGAATCACTTATAGTGATATTGATTCAATCGGTATCACTAATCAAAGAGAGACAACTATTATTTGGGAAAAATCTACAGGTAAACCTATATATAACGCTATCGTATGGCAATGTAGAAGAACTGAAGAATATTCAAAAACCATATTACAAAATGAACAATTATCTAATATGATTTATGATAAAACTGGTCTAAAAATGGACCCATATTTTAGCGCATCTAAAATTAAATGGATATTAGATAATGTAGAAGGTGCTAGAGAAAAAGCTAATAATGGTGAACTATTATTTGGAACAGTTGATACATTCCTTTTATGGCATTTAACTGGTGGTAAAGTTCATGCGACGGATTATACTAACGCATCTAGAACATTATTATTCAATATTCATACATTAAAGTGGGATCAAGAATTATTAGATTTATTTGAAGTACCAGCATCGATGTTGCCAAGTGTTCATCCATCTAGTTATAATTTTGGCTCAACTAATGTAGATTATATCTCTAGAGAAATCCCTATCACTGGAATAGTTGGTGACCAACAAGGCTCTCTTTTTGGTCAATTATGCGTAAATGAAGGAGATGTTAAAAACACATTTGGTACAGGATGTTTCTTACTTATGAAT
>CALCVH010000132.1 GCA_937907585.1 uncultured Bacillota bacterium
TGGATTATATGGAATTACTAAGAAAACATTAGATGAATATGCATATTCTTTAAAAATGGAACTACAATTACTTGATATAGATGTAGTTGTGATTAGACCTGGCGCTGTAGATACAAAAATGTTAGATGTATCAAAAAATGAACTAGATAAATTTGTACAAAAGAGTACCCACTATAAAGTATCAGGAAAAAATTTTAAGAATATAGTAGATAAAGTTGAATCTAAGAATATAAGCCCAGAAAAAGTTTCTAATCTAATATATAAGATTATAAATAAGAAGCACCCTAAATTCGCGTATAATATCAATCATAATAAATTATTAAAATTATTAGATATCGTTCCACAAAATCTAAGATTTAAGATTATAAAATCAATTCTAAAGGATAAGAGAGATTAATTCTCTCTTTTTTACTTATGAATTAATTCTATAAAACATATGAATAAAATGTGAATAAATATATTTTATAAGAATACTATTCTTATATTTATGATAGTATTTACTCGTTAGATAGGAGAATATTATGCTTTGGACTAAAGAACACTTATATACACTTATTCCTACATTTATAATTGAGATTATTTTATCAATTATATTAGGTAAAGCTCTAAAAAATAAATCAGATAAAGTTAAAATGATTCCTATAACTGTTGTGACAGTAATATTGCTTGTATTAGAAGTATTAAAACAATTAAATGGAATTATAAATGGATATGACCTATATAGACTACCTTTCCATTTCTGTAGTTTATTCTTGTACTTTTTACCTCTCGCATCATTTTATTATGGTAAATATAAAAATGAAGCAAGAATATTAGCTTCAACCATATCAACATGTTTGTTCTTGTTCATGGTTGTATATCCGAATCTTATATATAGTGGAGATGCGATAAAAAGCGCAATAAACTATATAAAAGGAGACGGAGGATCCTTCATTGATTTCCATTCAGTATTATTCCATACATTAGCGTTATTTGAATTTTTCTTATTCTCTGCGCTTGATGTATGTAAATTAGAATCTAAAAAAGATCTAAAATTAATTTTAATAGCGTTTATTATTTATTGCGTTATAGTTGGCCCATTATCTCAAATAATTAAAACAAACTTTAATAATTTTTATCATTCTAATGTACCTCCTATTGAGGATATAAGATTGAACCTATTATCTAAAATCTCATGGCCAGCACAACTTATATACGTATCTATAATATCTGTTGGTACAGTATTAGTCCCAATTGGCGCATATTTCATTATGAAAGGCTCTAAAAAACTATATAGTAAAATCATATAATACTAAGACAGCTAAGCTGTCTTTCTTTTTATGAACTTATATATATAACTTCCAAAACTTGATTTTTTTCATAGATTTGGAAGAAATGTAATTGAAATTTATATTTAATTAATGTATTATATAATCAGGGAGATAACTTCCAAAACTTAATTTTTTTAATAGTTTTGGAAATTTTGTATTTTAATTATGATAGGAAGAAAAGAAGAAAAGAAGTATTTAGAATCATTACTTAAAGAAAATGAATCTGAGTTTATTGCGGTATTTGGAAGAAGACGTATCGGAAAAACATATTTAATAAGAGAATCATATAACTACAACTTTACTTTTGAACATACAGGTTCAAGTAATATAGAAATTGAAGAAAAAAATCAAAAACAATATCAATTAAATAAATTCAAGGAATCACTTGTCCAATATGGATATAAATGCGATAAAGATTTAACTACTTGGAATGAAGCGTTTAATTGTTTAAAAGAATTGATTATCTCTTCGAACAATTCAAAGAAAGTTATTTTTATTGATGAATTATCATGGATGGATACAAAGAATAGCGGATTGATTTCTGCTTTAGAAAATTTTTGGAATGGATTTGTAACATCAAGAAAAGAAAAAGATGTCATTTTAATAGTATGTGCTTCCGCAACTTATTGGATGACAGATAATATTCTTAATTCTAAGGGTGGATTGCATAACCGTTTAACAGGGACAATATACTTAAAACCATTTTCTTTGAAAGAATGTAAGGAATATTTAGAATCTAAAAATATATCTTTTAATTTTCATCAAATATTACAGTGCTATATGATTTTAGGTGGTGTTCCATACTATTGGAGCTTGCTACAAAAAGGAAAAAGCTTACCTCAAAATATAGATAATTTATTCTTTAAAGAAAACGCTATATTAAAAAATGAATTTAATAATTTATATAGTGCATTATTTAACAAACCAGAACAGTATATAGATATAATTGAATCTCTTTCAAATGTAAATAAAGGCATAACAAGAGATGAAATTATCGAAAAAACAAATATTTCTAGTTCTGGAGAATTAACAAAGAAATTGATAGAACTTGAAAATTGTGGATTTATAAGAAAGTATATTCCATTCGGATATAAACAAAAGAACGTATTATATCAATTAATTGATAACTTTACTTTGTTTTATTATAAGTTTATTAAAGATAATATTTATAATGAAAATTATTGGGAAAGCCAAATTAATATGCCTAAGATTCAATCTTGGAGTGGAATTGCGTTTGAAAAAGTATGTTTAGAACATATCCCTCAAATAAAGAAAGCGTTAGGTATTTCTGGTGTATATACAGAAGTTAATTCCTGGCAGTGTAAAGAAGACTTAGATAATGGCATATTTGGTTCTCAAATTGATTTATTAATTGTAAGAAAAGATCAAATAATAAATCTATGTGAGATGAAATATTCAGAAACTGATTATATAGTTGATTCTAAGTTTATTCGTGATCAAAAAAGAAAAATATCTGACTTTTTAAATATCACTAAGACAAAATACGCTATCTATCCAACTTTAATAACTACTTATGATGTGATAGAGAACGCATATTCAAATGAAATTCAATCAATCATAAAAGCAGAAGAACTATTTTCTTAAATAAATTATGCATTAACAATAATATAAAAAAGGGGCGACCCCTTTTTTTATATTATTTATTTTTCTTATTAGCTTTATTAGCTTTCTTTTCAGCTTTTAATTTAGCTTTTTCTTTTTTAGCTTTAATCTTAGCTTGATATTTATCTTCTTTACGTTTTATTTTTTCTTCCTCTTTAGTTAGAGGTCTTGGTGTTAAAGGTTTTAATAACTCTTCAGGTCTTTTTAACATCTTTAACATCTCATTTAGACTTCTAGCGAAATAGAAACCATCACAGAATCTTTCATCTGAAACAAACTTAACAGGCATTACTCTTTTGTAATATACTTCATCACTACCTTTCTTAAAATATGGTTGACATTTTTCCATACCAGTAGAGAAGAAGAGGCCAGTTGTTCCAAAATCGTATACATGGTGATAAATTGATGTACATTTTACACTCTTTAAATCTGTAATAAAGAATGAAGTATGGAATGGTTCAGCGTCCATTACGCTTCTTGGTAACATTCCATGTTTATCTAACCATTTAAGCATGTTTACCACAAATCTCATTATGAAATGAGGTATTTTAGCTAAAGTAGTTGTTAATTTATCTGTATCATTTAAAGAGCCTTTCGCTTCCTTAATTACTTCATCTAATTTCTCTTTAACTTGGCTTAATGATTCAGTACCTTCAAAATTAACTTTTATAGAGGTTTCATTTGATTCAGCTCCTGGTCTTAAAGAGCGCTGTACTACCATTGAATACTGAATTAGATTTCTTTGATATATTCTTTTGTTCACAACGAATCTATTTAATTCAGGTCTTAAATATAATATTCTTTGAATAATACAAACTAATATTTCAAGATATGAATATACAACGCCAGTTTCTTCTTTAGCGATTCTCACAATTTCATCTAGTTGATCCATATCTAAATAGAATTCTGTCATATTCATAGAATCATGTCTATCAGGCATTATATGAGGCACTAATAGATATAATCCGCTATGTGTTTTTACTAATCTACCATCAGGTCTTTTTCCAAACATTTGAATTACCCCCTAATTCAATTAACATTATATATCAAATATAATTTTAAACAATTTATTTAAAGATTCTATAATTCCATTTTTATGAGAATAGACCATTTATCATAAAAAATTGTATTATTTTTATATTTTATTGTAAAATATAGGTAGTATTATTAGAAGGTTTAAAAATGAGAGTTATCGCAGGAATCTATCGCCATAGATTATTAAAAGAAGTATCTAACGAATATACAAGACCATCAACAGATAAAAATAAAGAAATGGTTTTCAATATGTTAGGACAATTCTTTGATTCAGGAGTATGTTTAGATTTATTTGGTGGAACAGGTTCTTTAGGAATAGAGGCGCTATCAAGAGGAATGTCTAGCGCCTATTTTAGTGAGATTAATGATGATACATATCAAATCTTATTATCAAATATTAAATCTTTAGGTATAGAAAACGCTACTGTTTTCCATGGGGATTATAGAGGATTTCTAAAAAAATATTCACATATTAAATTCGATTTAGTATTATTAGATCCACCTTATAGAATCTTTAATGAAGTTAAAGAGATATTATCTTTTATGCTTAAAAAAGAAATGTTTAAAAAAGATTGTCAGATCATTTTAGAAATGCCTAAAGAATTAAGGTATATACCAGAAGGGTTTGAATTTATTAAAGATAAAGTTGGTGCTGCATCAAGATTTGTATATCTTATATATAGAGGAAATGAATAATGAAGATAGGATTATATCCAGGATCTTTTGATCCTATTACAAATGGACATTTAGGTGTTATCACAAAAGGAGCTAAACTTTTTGATAAACTATATGTCTGTATATTAAAAAACGCAGTAAAAAATTCAGAATTCACTGATGAAGATAAAATAAATATGGCTAAATTAAGCGTAGCGCATCTTAAGAATGTTATAGTTGTACAAGAAGATGGCTTAACTATTGATGCGTGTAAAAAATATGGCGCTAATTTTATATTAAGAGGTTTAAGATCATCAGCTGACTTTGAATTTGAATTTGAATTAAATAACGTTAATAAAACACTTGATGATGATATAGAAACTATACTTGTGATGACTAACATAAATGAGAGTCATATTTCATCATCAATTGTTAGAGAACTTATGCATTATAATTCAAAAGATTATTCAAAACTCGTTCCTAAACCTGTTTTTGATTACATAGAGAATATAAAGAAAGGAAAGAAATAGAATATGTATGATTGTTTAATCATTGGTTCAGGCATCATCGGATCAAGCGTAGCGAGAGAACTATCTAAATATAACGCTAATATACTAGTTCTAGAAAAGAAAAATGATGTATCATGTGGAACTACTAAAGCTAATAGTGGTATCGTTCACGCTGGATATGACGCTAAACCTGGATCATTAAAAGCTAAATTTAATGTAGAAGGAGCGAAACTTTATCCAGAACTTGCGAAAGATTTAGAGTTCCCATATGAAAAGAATGGAGCGTTTGTATTATCTTTTAGTGAAGAAGGATTAGACGGATTAAAGACTCTTCTTGATAGAGGAATTAAAAATGGAGTATCTAATTTATCTATCATCACAGGTGATGAAGTTAGAAAAATAGAACCAAATGTATCAAGCGAAGTTAAATACGCATTATATGTTAAAGATTCAGGAATTGTATCTCCATATGAAATGTGTATCGCAATGGCTGAAAACGCCGCAACTAATGGAGTAAAGTTCGAATTCTTAAAAGAAGTGAATGATATTAAGAAAGAAAATGAACATTTCGTAGTAAAGACTACTGATGGAGCAATATATGAAGCTAAAGTAGTTATTAACTGCGCAGGATTGTATTCAGATAAAATAAACAATTTAGTATCTAAAACTAAATATAAT
>CALCVH010000133.1 GCA_937907585.1 uncultured Bacillota bacterium
CAACTAACTTAACATTGAACTCAAAGCCTTCAGTTAAATTAACATTTTTACTATATAAAGCTCTAGTACTTGATGGTGTTCCATCTTTTATTTCGAGTTCAAGAGTAGTTTTACTAGTAACTCTACCATTTGATAAAGCGTCAGTAAAACCAGCATTTTCAGCTTTAGCTTTAAATCCACCAAGAGTGAATATAAATGCTAAAACTAACATAAATGTAGCTAGTGATAATAATGTTTTTTTCACTTTTTTTCCTCCATTTTTTATTTTTAATATAATGTTAACGCTATCATTTTTATATATACTAGGAAGAAATAGTTTTTCCTATTTCTTTTTTATGCAGTTTTTCTTTCTACAAGATATGGTTTCATAAATGAATCTTCTGCAGATTCACCATCAATTAATCTAAGAAGATCTTTAAACGCTTTATCTGCAACTTCTTTTGTTCCTAGGTTAATAGATGTAAGTTTTGGGTATATATAATTGCATAATTGCATATCATCATTTCCAATTACCGCAATATCATTTGGAATTTTATAGCCTTTTTCTAATATCGCTTGTATAGCACCGCAAGCAATAATATCATTTGCGCAGTAAACTGCTTTTGGGATTCTTTTTTCAAGTAAAGATTTCATAGAATCATATCCACCATTGATGTTGTTGTTACAGTACTCGATATTTATGTATTCTACTAAACCCTTATCATTCATCATTTTGATATAAACATCTTCTTTAGTTTGCCATAAACCATCTTTATAATTCGCATTTACAAATGTAATATCTTTATATTCTTTTTCAAATAGATAATTCATTGTAATTTCAGCTTGTTTATAGTAATCAAAATCAATGTTTGTTACTTTTTCTATCTTCTGTGAAACAGTAACAGCCTTAATGTTATCCGCATGAACAATGTCTTTAAAGTATTCGTAGAATTTACTAGTTTCTCTTACCGCAACCATAAAATCTTTTTGTTCAGACATATCCATTTCTAGCGGAAGAATGATTATTCCATCTACTTTGTTCCCAAGAAGCATGTTTAATGCTTGTTTTGCTTCATTACTATTAGAAACATCTAGGTTTATTACGACAAATCCTTTTTTATATGCTTCTTTTTCGATTGTTGTAATGATATCGATATACGCTTGATTTCGTATATTAGACAAAATAATTCCAATAGTCTTTGTTTTTCCTTTAGCCAAACCCTTTGCAAGAAGATTAGGCCTATACCCTAATTTTTTAATTGCTTTATTAACCTTATCAACCGTATCTTGTTTGACGAGGCCAGGATTATTTATGACTCTAGAGACAGTCATTAATGATACCCTAGCTTCTTTAGCTACATCCCTAATTGTCGCCATTAATTATTCCTTTAATTTCATTTTTATCACAACATTTGGTATATATAGGTGTACAAACGAGTACTGATCAATATAAGTATTACCTTTCAATTCAGGATAAATTACGTAATCTTGCCACTCCGCATATCCTTCAAACACAGATGGTCCTGTATAATAATGTTTTCCATATTTATGGTGGAAAGGTCCAAATACGTTTCTTAACCCTTGATACATTACAAAATCTAATTTATTTTTTCCTTTAATTAAGTATTTTGTAATATCTTCCTTTAGTGAGGCATTAAAATTAATCTTTTTACCGTTAATTATAAATGAATTTGATGATGCGAAAGTGTTATTAATTTCTAATTCAATATCTCCTTTTTCATAATCGAACTCATAATTTACAATTACTTTTCCACTATAGAAAGGATATCCAGAAGTAGTTAAATCTTTTTTTATTTTATTATCATCTTTTATTAATACAAAGTCGTCATCTGTTAATAGATAATTATTTAAGTTAGCACTTTTCTTAGCTTCGACCTTAAAATCACCTTCAAGGATTAAACTTTCTATATAATATGGAAATGAATATACATTTGAGATGCTTTGGAAAACATCTTTTCCTAGAAGCGGATCGTTAAATGAATCTATTGTCTTTTCTATTACTATTGTATTTGTTCCCTTCTTTATGTAATTCAAGATGTTTATTCTTTTTGCGCTCTCATAGAATGCATCTTCATATTCATTAACTACTTTATCATTTACATATATAGTAGAATCTGAATATTCTCCTATAGCATATAGTTCATTAGGTATATCTTCTATTCTAAATTCGTATTTTGCTTTAAAAGTAGATTTTCCTAAACCATTAATAGTTCTATACAAAATACTTGTCTTCTTTAAGCAATAATCTTTTTCATCATAATCACTATTATTTATAGAAAGACATACCTTATCAACAACAAACTTATTTAAATCTTTAGTAATTGATAATGGTTTAAGTTCTACTATTTCTATTATTTCTTCACTTGGAGGTAAAGGCTCACCATCAGATAAGACATATAGTTCATATTCCATCTCTTTTAAATCAATATTAAATTCAGTTTTATTCTCAAATGGATTATATACGCCTGGTAATTCTACACTATCATTAATAGATTTCATAAAGCATTTTTTCATTCCACTCGCGACTATTCTACCAGACTGAGCTATATTTCTATCTTGATTTAATACAAACAAGTATTCTTTACCATCTTCATATCTATATGCAGTAGATAAATTAGTATGAGTTTTTCTTGTATATTTTTCTTGTATAACAGTATCATGCCATGAATTAACTTCAGATAGTTTTCTAATAAATGTTAATCTATTCATGATAGGCGTGAAATTAAAATCAAATATAATATCCGCTTTTTTACCATCTAAATGTGTTGGAAGCGGAGTAACTACATAAATTTCTCCGCCAGCGTCACTAAATTCTTTTAATTTTAAAAGAACTTTAGATTCTATATTAGTTGAAAATGGAAGAATAATTTTTGAATATTCACATTTACCAATACATATCTTTTTGTTATTGATTTTTGCATTCGCTACTTGTTCTTCATCACCATAATCAAAATCTAGTTGAGAATAAAACAAACTTTCATTAAGCACTCTAAATGATGATGATATAGCCATTGAATCATTTCTATTAGATAAATAAATGCTTGTTATTGGTTCAATTAATAGAATATCTTGTTTTCTATTCCTCTTGACTGATTTTTGTATAAACTTTAAATTATCAAAGAACGCTTTACTGTTAGGCCACCAAGGCATTTGTCTTGAGAAAAATTGAGGATAATCTCTTTTTCTATTGCCTTCTAAACTTGACATTGAAATTGATAAACAAGGATAAGTTACTCCATTTATAACTTCATAAGCCCAAATTCTTTCAAGTTCATTAAAACTTGCATCATATCCTGTTCCCGCAAATGTTTCTGATAAAACATTATAATTGCCTGTTTGATAAGCGATAGACATAGTCCTTCTAAAAGCTGGAATTGGAATTAGCCTATTGCCTAAGGCATCTATCCCAATCATTCCCATATTTTGATATAGTTTAGTAAGTTTTCCAGAAGTAGGAACTTGTTCTACTAAACCTTCTTCACACGTATAGTGTCCTGTTAATATTAAATTATTATCATCACACCATTTTTTATATTGTTTTGTATAGTTTTCATTAATTAAATCAGACATCATCTTTCTATATAAATATCTATAGAAAGTTGAATCATCTAAATCAAAGAATAAGTATTTAATGATATCTAAAAAATCATATCCATATCTGCTTTTATATTCATCTTCAATTAAACTTGAATACATTAGTCCATCAGGTGAAATATGTGGTTCATCAGTAAAAACACCTGGTATTACGTTTCCAAAATATTCAGAAACATTCTTTTTATAGATTTCATGAGTAGTATCTAAAAAACACTTAACAGCGTCTTTATTAGTGATATCTACATAATAGTCATTTGTTATAATACATATAAAATTATATTTAGTTTCTTCTTTTAGTGAATCTAGTTTTAATTCATTAAACTTTTCATCAAAGACTTTTAATATAACTCTATTATCTTTCTTTACATTTAAGTAAGAGTCATAAACATTAATCAAATATCTTTCTTTAAATGAATCATCAGTTTTATAAACTGTTCCTCCACCAAAACCACTTGGCCAACCATATTCATCATATATCCAAATATTTACATCGATATTTTTACCAATTTCACAACAGTATTTAAATAATTCCATCCATTCATCAGATAGATATGGTATCTTTAGACCTGCTCTAGCATGAACAAAAACATTGTTGATACCTTTTTCTTTAAAATCAACAAGTTGGGCTTTTAAATCTTCTTTTGTCATTTCTGAGTTCCATGCCCAGAATACAGATATAAATTCCTTATTCATAAATATAAATCCAATGATAATGTTAGCGTTATCATTTTAATAATAAAATATAAAATACTCTTTGTCAATAAAAGATTTTAAATATTGATTATTTATATCTTCAAATAATGCTAAAATCGTTATTCTAATATTCTAATTTATTAATAAGTTAAACTATTATAATAGGATAACATATGTACCATTTTGATCGTTCTACAACAACTACCTCTCTTGGGACTTTCACTCTAGATTTATAACATGCCCAGCATACATTTAAAAGATAATAGCGCATAAAACGCTATTATCCTACATTAATTATTTATTACAATTGTTACTCTATGAGTTGTTTTATTGATTGATACTGTTACATTTGCGTCTTTTAGAATATAGATCATATTTGCGAATAATGTAATAGTTTCACTGTCATATCCTTCTTCTAATACAAAATCATCTACAGAATTACTATCTTGATCTAAAAACGCTAAATACATGCCTTGTGTTACATCTAATGTATATTTGAATTCATCTCCATCAAGAACCATTTCATTTAGTTTTTTGCTATCATATAGTTTACATTTAACTAATACATTTGTAGTGATATCTTCTTTTAATTCAATAGTTATTGATTCAGTAGTCGCATCAAATGTAATAGTGTATATGCCTCTTGTTTTAGGCATTAAATATGCATATCCTCCTGCGGCGATTGATGATACCAAATCCTTTCCTTTAGTCACATTAGAATAAGCTAAGTTTTTACTACCATATAATATTGAGAATAGATCACTTTCAAGTAGTTCTATATCTTTTACTACATATAATAATCCTGTCTTTTGAATTTGCTCTTGTCTGCTTCCATTTGCGCTTGATAATATTAAATATACTTTAGTATTATCTGTTGGACTAAATCCTCCAGATTCACCTTTACTAATAATGATAGTATCGAATAATTCAAAATAGTAGATAAAATAGGTTCCTTCATTTTTTATCTTGATATAATCTTCTTCTAATTCTATATCATCCATAGTTAAATCATATAGATTAGATAGATGATTAGGTTCAATATATGTAGATCTATCTTTATTTAATATTCTAAATTCAGTATTAGCTTCTAAATCACCATAGTAATAATAAATTGTATAATCATAGACATTTAGATAATCTACATATACATATGAATTCTTAGTAGATTCATGATTTAATACATAAGTTGAATTCTTATATTCATTACTTTCTCTAGAAATAATATTAGTGCTCATTTCTAAAGCTTCTTGATCGTTATTAAATTCAATATAATAATCTGATCCTTGATTAGGTTCATAAACAGTATCTAAATAGATAGATTTATCACCATTCACATCAAATTCTATTC
>CALCVH010000134.1 GCA_937907585.1 uncultured Bacillota bacterium
GGATCTAATAGATAGAGGACCTGGAGATTTCTTAGGGACTGAACAATCAGGAATGATTAAATTTAATTTCGCTAATCTATATAGAGATAAAATGATTCTTGATAAAGCTCTAATGGATGCGAAAGAATTATCAAAAGATAAAATAATTAAAGAATATTATGAAGCTAGGCTTTATAGCGAAAAATTTGACTAACAATAAAGGAGAGACAAATTATGATTAAAATCGCAGTAGACGCAATGGGTGGAGATTACGCACCAAAAGAACAAGTTGAAGGCGCAATGCTTGCAGTAAAGAACATTAAAGATATTGAAATTACATTATTTGGAAAAAAAGAAGAAATAGAAAAGTATTTAACTAATTCTACAAGAATTAATATTGAAGATTGTAGAGATATGGTTTCTATGGGTGAAACAGATCCTGTTAGAGTTATGAGATATCAAACTGACGCATCGATGGTTAGAGCGATGAGAGCGACCGCTAATAAAGAATATGATTGTGTATTCACATGTGGACCAACTCAATGCGTAGTAATAGGAAGCCATTTAATTATTAGAAGAATGGAAGGATTTAAGCGTCCTGCCTTAGCCCCTATCATCCCATCACTAACTACAGGTCAAACTGTTATTCTTGACTGTGGAGCTAACTTAGAAGTTAAGCCTGAACAATTAGTCCAACAAGCTCAATACGCTACAGTTTACGCTAAAGAAGTATTAGGTAGAATTAATCCATCTGTTGGATTACTTAATATAGGAACAGAAGAAGGAAAGGGAAGAGAATTTGAAAAAGAATGTTACAAGGCATTAAAAGAAAGTTCTCTTAACTTCTATGGAAACGTTGAAACTAAACAGATTCTAGAACCACCTTGTGACATCTTAATTTCGGATGGTTTCACTACTGATATGGTTGTGAAAACTGTTGAAGGTACAGCTAAGTCTATGGGTAAAATGTTAAAGAGAAACTTGATGCATGGATTCTTTGGAAAAATTGGCGCACTACTTTCAAAAAAGAATTTAAATAACTTTAAAAAAGAAATCAACCCTGATGAAGTTGCGGGTGGAATGATTTTTGGTTTAAAGATGCCTGTCATCAAGTGTCATGGTTCATCTAAATCATACGCTGTATTCTGTGGACTTAGAATTGCCGCAACAGTAGTTAGACAGGATGTAAATAATAAGGTACAGGAAGCATTAAAGAAAGAAACTCCACTCAACGAAGGTGAATAGAATGAAACATCCTTTAGAAGAATATTTTGATCTTGAATTTAAAGATCCTAGCCTTCTAAAAGCTGCGTTAACGCATTCTTCATACGCTAATGAAAATGGTGGAATAGATAATGAAAGATTAGAGTTTATAGGGGACGCTGTAGTCGATTTATTAATAGGTGAATACCTATTTAAAACTACTCCTGCTCACGAAGGAACTTTAACTAAAAAAAGAGCGAATATTGTCTGCGAAAAATCATTATCTCACTATGCGGGATTATTCCATCTAGAAGATTACTTGCTTCTTGGAAAAGGAGAAGAAAAAACTGGTGGAAGAGAAAAAGATGCGATTAGATGTGACGCTTTTGAAGCTTTTTTAGGCGCAATCTATTTAGATCAAGGCCTAGAATCATGTAGAAAAGTTATTAATAAAATAATCATTCCTAATGTTGATTATGCATTCCATGAAACAATTGACTATAAAAGTATGCTTCAAGAGTATCTTCAAGCTGATAAGAGAAGTTTAAAATATGAACTTGTATCTGAATCAGGTAATCCACACAATAAAGTGTTTGTATTCAAAGTAATTATGGATAATGAAATTGTTCTTGGAGAAGGAAAAGGGAAAAGCCACCTAGAGGCTGAAATGAACGCCGCAAAGATGGCTCTATCGAAAATGGCGGTGATAGAAGATGACAAATGAACTTAATCTATTTATTACTCTTCTTGAAGATGATATGCTTAACATTAATGCGCTACTAATCAAGAATTGTAGTAAGCTTAATATCAATGAAAAAGATGTATTTTTATTATCAGCTCTTGCGAGACAAGACTCAAAAGGAAATAGAATATTTCAAAGGAAAGAATTAAAGGAGAAAGTATCTTTAAGTGCTGAAGATCTAAATACTAGTTTATATAATCTTACTGAAAAAGGATATCTAGAAATAAGTGAATCTATCAATCCTAAAACAAATAAAAACTGTGAAATATTTTCTTTAAAGAAACTATATCAGGAGATTATAAAACTATATATTTCAAAAGATGAAGATGAAGATAAAGAATCATCTTTACAAGAAAAAATATTAAAGTTTTATGATGAACACTATAAAAAACAGATGTCACCACTCGATGCGGACATTATTAGAACTTGGTGCAAAGAAGGAACTTTCACATTTGATGAGATTAAAGATGAAATGTTAGATTGTCTTAAAATGGGTAAAACTTCATTATCTAGCGTTGATCAAGCGCTAATAAAGAAAAGAACCATTAAAGAACAATCTCCAGAATATATCGAAACTAATAGAATCATTGATGAACTTAAAAACAAATGGAAAAAATAAATAGAGAATTCTTTTTAGAATACTTAGAAGAATTGCATAGTGAAGCTAAATGCGCATTAAATTATACAAATGATTACGAATTATTTATTTCTATTATTTTAAGCGCTCAAACAACTGATAAATCAGTAAATAATGTCACACCTATTCTATTTAGTAAATACCCAAATATTTCATCATTATCAAAAGCTGATATTAGCGATATAGAAAATATAATAAGAGTTTTAGGTTTATATAAAAATAAAGCTAAAAACATATTAAATACCGCTAAAAAATTAAATGATGATGGCTATAACTACATTCCAAATGATTTTGATTATTTAATAAGTTTAGATGGAGTAGGTAGAAAAACGGCAAATGTGTTTTTATCTGAATATTATAACGAAAATACCTTAGGTGTTGATACGCACATATTAAGAGTCTCTAAAAGATTAGGAATCACGCCTGATAAAGGAGATGCGTTTGACGCTGAAATCAAACTTAAAAAGTTTATTAAAGAATATAATTACAGAAACTTACATCATATGATTATCGCTTTTGGTAGAAATGAATGTAAGGCTATTAATCCACTATGTGATGGATGTAAATTTAATAAGTATTGTAAATACTATAACAAAATAAATAAGTAATCTGTATAAATATATTATAATAAATCTATTTTCCATGATAAGGGCTGTGAAACCTAAACTTTTCGCAGCCCCTAATTATTGTGAACTATTTATACGAGTTTTTAAATATACATTAGATTTTTGATGATTTTATTATCGTTCAAACTTTAATTTTATCGTTGAAACTATGCATTTTATCGTTCAAACTATAAATTATTTCTTTCAAATTTACTATAATAGGATTGGGTGAATAAAATGCAAATTAATGAATTAGGAATTGTAAGACACGAAACAAGAAATATTGTTTTAGCGAACATTCTAGAAGTATTGCATGTGGCTGAAAATAGATATTCTGGTATTCTAACAATTAAAAAAGAATTGATGAACTAGAAGCCGCACACTCGTTAATTAAATGACACGTTTTTCGTGCCTTTTTTCTTTTTCAGGTGAAAAAATATCTAAATTTTATCAATATCAACCGCATTGTATTTTATGTCATTTAATTATATTTTATTGATACATAACGAAAGGACATTACAGTATGAAAAAGAAGAAGAATTTAGTTGGTATCAAAATTAAAAATCAAATTATTAAAAGAGCTGAAGATTATAGCGACAAGAAAAGCATCTTATCAATTGGATCAGTCGCTAAAAGAAGAAGGCTACAGCTTCATCTTACACAGGCTGAAGCTTGTGATAGTATATGCAGTATTTCCTATCTATCTAAGATTGAATCTAATAAGATAATACCTAACGATTCATACCTTGATTTATTAATGGAAAGATTAAGTATTGAAAAATATGAAGTATATATGCTTAAAAATTCAGATGAAGAAATGGAAAAAGTATTAGATTATTTTTATAATCTTGATTTAGAAAAATATGAAGATCTATTTAATTTATGTAAAAACTATGATGATAATCAAGTTGCGGATGTAATAAAGATGGGTTATTACATATTAAAGGGTGAAGCAATTAATGCTAGGCACTATGTAGATGGAAATATAGCGCTTATGAACACCATGACAGAAAGTGTTTTTATGATGTTTGCGCTATTTACATCTGAAATACTTTTAGAACTAAACGAATTCGATGAAATAAACGCTATTACAAGCGATATATCTAAACTAGAAACCAATAGAAGATATGAAGTATTATGTAAGGATTTAATGTATAGGTTATATGTAAAAGAAAATAGAATAGTCCTAATTGGTGAACTATATCATGAATTAAAAATGGAATATAGTAAAAATGTCTTTGTGAAAAGAATAGAAAGAATTAGCGAATATTATTTAAAAACATTATTCAACGCTGGTGAATATGAATTTATCACTAATTCTAGGTCTTTATTGACTATTGGAAATTATTTTATTGGTGAAAATGAATATAATTATATTTATGGAATGTCATATTATTATTCAGGAAATCAATACGCAGGAATTGAAGCGTTATCCAAGATAACGAAGTATTCATCATTCTATAATAAATCTATTGAATGTTTTTATTTATCAACTCAAGATAGAGTTGAATTCTTAGAAGAAGTAATAGAAGAAAACAATAAAAGACCTAATTTCTATTTAATGTATTTCATCAATAAAACAAATAATACTCTATCTAGTGCGTTATTTTCTAGCGTAGAGTATGTGAATGCGATAAATGATGCGGATATTCCTGAAAGAATAAGGCTATATGAACTTGAAAGAAATTTCCAAATAGAGAACTTTAGATATAAAGAGGCTACGTTAATACAAAGAAAGATAGATAATATGATTAAAGGCACAAAGTCATCTAAATCTTTGCGTTATTTTTTATAGATAGGTTTATATTCTAACTCTAAAATATCTTCATTAGATAACAATGAATATATTTTAGTGAAATCTAGCTCACGATATACTTCATTTTCTTGATTTTTAGTTATCGAAGTATAAATATGAATAGGATTATCTTTTTGAAGTTTTAGATAATTCTGTCCTTTATTATTGAATCCTAACACTCTTATATAAGTGAGAGGTTCATTGCTAATTTCATCCTTTTTAATATCTAATAATAAGCACATTAATATTCTTTTAACTTTAGTAATTCCATTTCTTTTAGAAGTTAAAGCGTTTAATAAATCATCATAAGTATCAAAATCTTTTATTGATTTAAGATTATTTTCAAATCCTTCATTTACTCCTTGAATTTCTTTTAAATTATGAACAGAAGAAGAAAATATCTTATATTTTATATAATTAAAATAGTCGTTTTTCACAACTTTCTTTAATTTTTTACAATCGTAGGAAACATAAGAATCTTTAAATGTATTATTCTCTATTGATTCCCTTATCGCACTAGCGCTTTGATATATTGTATTTTTCATTATAGGGTCATAATAATTAGCCCCTATTCTTTTAACAACGTGTGGCGTAATTTTACTATTTAATCCTTTAATTATCCTTAAATATTGAATGCTTAATAACACGTTAGGAAGTTCTAATAATTCATCATATTCTGGATATATATCTAGAATAGCTTTTTTAGATGATTGTTTAAAGCTATTTCCCTTATCTTGATATTCTTTTAATCTCTTTTGATAATCAGTATCATCATATATTTGTGATACTTTGGCTAATGTTTCTAAATCATCTATTTCAGAACCAAAAAATAGATCAGTAACGCCTATATTATTTAATATTTCTACTGATCTATAAGCGTATATATCAGCTGATTCAATAGTATAAATTGTTGGGATTTCTAGTACTAGATCAACACCGTTATCGATAGCGATTTTAGTTCTATCAAATTTATTGAATATCGCAGGCTCTCCACGCATCACAAAATTAGGGCTCATCGCTATTACTAATAAGTCCGGGTTAAATTCATCTTTTATTTTTTCTATCATGTATTTATGTCCATTATGAAATGGATTAAATTCACATACAATACCCGCTATTTTCATATACTTATTATATATATTTTCTTTACAAAAATAAATATTATTATATAATATTCTTGCGACATTGAATGCTTGATAAAAGATAGTATCACTTAATTAATTATGAAAGGATAGACTATTTAAATAAATTTTAATGATTAAATAGTCGATGAAAAAGATGAAATACAAGGTAATTGATTTAATAAATAACGCATTAAAAGATAACTCTATTGAAGGTGTTATTTCGTATAAAAACA
>CALCVH010000135.1 GCA_937907585.1 uncultured Bacillota bacterium
GTTGTAGATTTACCGCATCCTGATGGGCCAAGTAACGCAATTAATTTGCCAGAAGGAACTGTTAAATTCATGTTGTTTACAGCTTTGAAGACCTTCTTGTCCTTTCCTACAAAGTACTTGCTTAATCCAATTAATTGAATTTCCATAATTTCTCCTATTTAAAAATTTATATAATTTAATTGATTTTAAAAAAATAAAAGAAGTCCCCAAAAATGTGGAAACTTCTTATTTGCTCCCTTATAAGAATATAGTGCTAGATAAAGTATTTAAGAGATTAAAGGCATCAACTGCGCCGATAGTAGATTGACGATTTTTTATAAAAATGAAATATACAGCTACACCAATAGCTAACAAAATAGCTAAAACGAGTAGTAACTTCCAAGATTTAACAATCAATCTGATTACACCTAGAACTACAACAATAACGAGCGCTAATAATATTATTAATTGTAGCCACCAAGGTAGTGATTTTAAACCATCGACAGCTAAGTCAACATATTTGTTAATAAATTCTGTAATTTTCTCTGAAATTTGATCAAAAATATTAGCTAAAAAGTTAAACATTCTGTCCTCCTCGAATGAAAATACTTTCCTTCATGAAATTATTATAACATAACTTATTAAGTTATGAAAAACATTATTATTCAAAAATTTTAGAAAATTTAATTCAAACAAAAAAATAAAGACAAACTGTCTTTATTTTTGCATAATATTTCTGCCTTCTAAAGCTTTTGAAATTGTTGATTCGTCGCTATATTCTAAACTAGAACCAACAGGCATTCCATACGCAATTCGAGATACAACGATATTATCTTTTTTAAGAATTCCACTAATATATAGAGCTGTAGCCTCTCCTTCTACTGTAGCGCTTGTTGCGATAATAACTTCCTTACATATTTCATTTTTTGTTCTATCAAATAATGATTTTATGTTTAGTTCATCAGCCCCAATACCATTAAGTGGAGATATTGCGCCACCAAGAACATGATAAAGTCCGTGGTATCTTCCTGTTTTTTCTATTGCTTCTACATCCTTAGGTTCTTCAACAACTAATATAGTGCTTTCATCTCTGGTTTTATCCTTACAATAGTCACATATATCATCTTCAGTTAAGAAACCACAAACAGGACATTTTTTTATTTTATTCTTACAGTTATCTAAGTTCTGAACTAACCTTTCTATCTCTTCTAAAGACATCTTGTTAACTACATAATAAGCATATCTTTCCGCAGTTTTTTTACCAACTCCAGGCAGTCTAGAAAATGAAGAAATTAAACCATCTAAACTCTTAGGATACATTATCTATAGTCACTCCATAATCTTCTTCTGTTTCTTCTTTAATTTCTTCATGTTCTTTCACAAAATTAGCTAAAGAAGTCGCAAGTTCAGTCGAAAAGACTTCTTTAGATTTTACAAGAACACTTAAAAAATCATTTTCTAGTTCTTCTTTTGTAGTCTCTTCTAAAAAACAATTGATTTTAACACCAGTATATTCACCAACACCAGTGAAATACAATGTTACTTTTCCATCTTCTGAAGTAACATTATTCTTTTTATTTAACATCTCATCGAAAAGACGTTCTAATTCAGGATCATTATTTTCAATTTTCTTCATATTTCTACTCTAACTTAAATGTATCGCCAAAGAGTTCTTGAAGCTTCTTCATATTATCTTCTTCAGAATCACCTTCTTGTTCATCATCCTGACTATTTGATTCATAACATTTAAGTCCAGGACAAGGAACATATTTTAAAGTGATATACTCTTTAACGTTCATTTGTCTATTTTCTTTATATTTAATTATAAATTGGTCTGATAAATTTTTCCATAGATGATCAGGTATAGCGATAAAGTTTAAATTCTCACCACTTAATTCTTTAATTAATTCTTTAACGCCTTCATAATTTCCTTCTTTCATTACGAGGTTACAGTGACCAACCTCTCTAAATGTAAGAATGAATCTTTCACGAGATGACGCTACTATATTTCCATCTTCAAATAGAAGCGCAAATTTATGTAAATCGGTTCCTCTAGTATCCTTTTCACAATTGAATACTTTAGAAATAACTGATTCTTTAAATAATTTATCAGAATTATTCAATACATTTTCTATAATAGTGACATCATAATCAAGTTCTGGTTCTTTATTTTGAACTTGTTCTTCTTTTTTAGCTTCCTGAGCCTTTGGTGCTTCTTCTATCTTTACAGGTTCAACGTTTTCTTCTTTAACAACATTATCATCGCTTTCATCATCGAACGACATTACGATTTCAACGTTTTCTTCATCATCAAGAACTTCCGCTTCATTAGAAGAAGGCATAGGTTCGTTAACTGGTTCTTGTTCCATTTTTAAAGCTGGTTCAGTTTGAGATTCTTGTTCTATAACAGATTCTTCTTCCTGAACAGATTCAGTTGAAGGTTCTATTTCTTGAACAGATTCTTTTTCACCATATGTCTCATCACCAAACACTAATTCAACTGGTTCTTCTTTATCACTTTCAACAGATTCATTTAAATCTTCTTTTTGAGGTTCTGTAGTGGTTGGTTCAGCTTCTTTTACAGGTTCTTGTTTTTTAACTTCTTGAACTTCTAAAAGATCTCCAAACATCGCATATAAATCGATGTTGTCATCTTTCTTTTCTTCTTTTTTAGGTTCGATAGTGGCTGGTTCAACTACTTCTTCTTGTTTTGGTTCTTCCTTAACAGATTCAGTAGTTTCTTTAATTTCAGATACCTGTGGTTTTTCATCCACTTTCTTTTCATCAACAACCACTTTTGTAGAAGGACTAGCCTCAATTACAGTGTTAGGGGCTATGTTAACTGGTTTAGCTTGCTCTTCAACAACTGTTCTTTCAGGTTCTTTCTTTATTCCAACATATACTCTATTTGGATCATATGGTTCTCTAGTTGATTTATTGTTATCGACATCAATTGGAGTAGATTTAGGAATAACTCCAACAGTTTGATCACACATCTTTATAATCGCAAGCTCTAAATATAGTTTCTTATTTGAAGAGAATCTATAATCAGACATTGTTTCAGTTAATACATCGATGAATTTAAATATCTTAGCGTTTGGTAAAGAATCACAAATGTATTTGAAATCAAATCTAGAATATCCAACTTTTTTAATTTCTCTTTTAACATTGTTTATTACTAGAATATCCTTAAAGAATGTGATTAGACCTTGAGTAATCTTTTCAATATCTTTACCTTCTTTAACTAGTTCATCTAGATATGAAATAGCTTTAGATGAATCATTAACATTTATTGCGGATGCAATATTAATTAATGATTCTGTAGATAGTTCACCTGAAATCTGTAATACGTCCTCAGCGGTAATTGTATCAGTTACTGAAAAAGATGATATTTGATCTAATAAAGATAACGCATCACGCATTCCACCTTCCGCAGCGTCTACTATTAGTGATAACGCATCATTTTCGATGTTGATATTTTCTTGATTTGCGATAAATCTTAATCTTTCTTCCATTGTATCGTTACTTATTAGATGGAAATCAAATCTTTGACATCTAGATCTTATAGTAGGAATAACTTTATCAACTTCTGTAGTACATAAAATAAAAACTACGTGTGCTGGTGGCTCTTCAAGCGTCTTTAGTAATGCATTGAAAGAACTTTGTGATAACATATGTACTTCATCGATTATGTATACCTTATATTTACAAATAGATGGTAAGAAAGACACTTTTTCAAGCGTGTCTCTCATCTGTTCAACCTTAGTTCTTGATGCAGCATCTATCTCAATAATATCTGGGTTTGATCCATCTACTATTGATTTACAGATTTCACATTCACAACAAGGTTCTGCGCCACTTGAATTTTCGCAGTTAATCGCTTTAGCGAATATTCTCGCTATTGAAGTTTTGCCTATTCCTCTAGGTCCATTAAAAAGATACGCATGGGATATTTTTCCTGCGTTTATTGCGTTTTTTAAAGTTTTGGTTACATACTCTTGATCAACAACTTCACTAAAAGTCTGAGGTCTGTATTTTCTATATAAAGCTTTATAACTTCCCATTACTTACCTTCCTTCTTCCTTTTCTTTTTTTCTTCTTTTTCCTGTTGTTCTTTTAAGTATGCTTCTCTTTCTAGTCTTAGAGCTTCTATTTTATCTTTGTCTTCTACAGCTTTCTTTTTAGTAAAAGTAATCAAATATTCGATAGCGTTTCTTTCTACAGTTCCTTTTTCAAACTTTCTTAATACTAAAGAATAGTTAACATTTTCTAATTCGCCATCTCTATATATTAGATATAATTTCTTTAAACATTCTTGAAATTTTGAATTGTTCCTAAAATGTCTGAAGTCTTCAACATTAAAATCATTTACCTTATTTAATGATGCGCCAATTGAATCAACAAATTGTTCATAAGCTAGTTGTTCTTGTTCAGCAGTCTTTTTGTTTTTTGGTTTAATTAGTCCTGTTAGTTTATCAACCATAAAGAATATTATTGAAAAAGCTAATGGAAATAAAAATAAACATAATAAATCTAAAAGATAATTTCCTAAAACAAAATCAAAATTCTTATACAAAAAGATATGAAATGATTTTGACCATACTCCTTTTGATGTAACATTTGAAGAAACTAAATAAGTTCCTTGAGCGTGCGCAATCACAAGCATGATTAGCACAAAGACAAATACCATCAAAAATGTACCTAAGTAATATTTAAATGTGCCTCTTTTCATATCTTTTCCTCAATCCTTATGTTAATATTATACACTAATTCAATTATTATGTTATAATAATTTAGGTGAAAAAATGAAAGAGTTGGATACTATTTGCGCTATATCTACATCAATGAGTGAAAGCGCAATAAATATAATAAGAATATCTGGCAGTGATTCCATTAAAATCGTTAATGGTATTTTTTTAGGTATGGACCTATTAAAAGCTAAAGGAAATACCATTAATTATGGAAAGATAATAGATAAAAATAAAGAGTTAGTAGATGAGGTATTAGTTTCTATATTTAGAGCTCCTAAATCATATACTAAAGAAGATATAGTGGAGATCAATACCCATGGGGGTGCATACGTCACTACTAAAGTATTAGAATTATTATTAGAAAATGGATGTAGATTAGCGGAGCCTGGAGAATTCACAAAAAGAGCTTTCTTAAATGGAAGAATAGACTTATCTCAAGCTGAAGCAGTAATGGATATGATTTCATCTACTACAAAGAATTCACTTCTTCTTGCGAATAAAGCACTTAAGGGTGATATCAAGAGATTAGTATATGAACTAAGAAAAAAGATAGAAGATATTTTGCTTCATATAACTGTAAATATTGATTACCCAGAATATACTGATGAGCTTCAAGTAACAAATAAAATATGTATTGATGAAACAACAGAACTAATTAATACATTAGAAAACATTATTAAAAACGCTGAAGTAAATAGGATATATAAAGAAGGAATTAAAACCGTAATATTAGGTAAACCTAATGTAGGTAAAAGCAGTTTACTAAATGCTTTATTAAAAGAGGATAAAGCTATCGTTACTGAAATAAGCGGCACAACAAGGGATATAGTTGAAGGTGAAATAAATATAGATGGAATTATTCTTCATCTAATAGATACCGCAGGAATAAGGGATACTAATGATCCTATTGAAAAAATAGGAATAGAAAAATCAAAAGAGAAATTAAATGAAGCTGAACTTGTTCTTCTTGTTCTAGATGAATCAAATGAATTAACAGATGAAGATAAAGAACTTCTTGAAGAAACAAAAAATAAAAATAGGCTCAT